>CAVIQT010000031.1:0-7209 GCA_963645165.1 Phocaeicola vulgatus | reverse complement strand
AATCAGTTATTGGATATGCATTAGTTAAATTAATATCATCTGCTTCACTTGTAAATGATATATTTAAACAGTTTAGCAGAGACATAGTATTTGTATTTGTTTGAGTTATTTTATTACTTAAATAAGCATAAGTTATTCCTGATACTGATATTATTAAAACTAATACGAATAAAAAAATTAGTGCATTTTTACTTTTCTGCATAGAAAATCACCCATATTTTCTATTTAATTTTACTAATTACCCCCCCATGTCAAGTTAACGTTATGAATACAAAAAATCTATAGTTTTAACCATAGATTTTATATAAATTTACCTAATTATTTTATTTAGTTATAGTCTTTCGTTTAATATTTCTTTTACTTTTACTGGGTTTGCTTTACCTTTGGTTTCTTTCATTACTTGACCTACAAAGTAGTCAAATAAGTTATTTCTTCCATTATGGTATAATTCTCTTTGTTCTGGATTATTTTCTATAATTTTATCTATTATATTATTTAATTCATTATCATTACTCATTTGAGACATGTTATTAGTTTTTATTAAAATACTTGGTTCTTTCTTTTCTTCTAGGCATAAGTAAAATAATTCTTTGCCTTGTTTAGATGATATAATTCCATTATTTATCGCATCTATTATTTCTTTTAATAGTTTTGGTGTTAAATAAAAGTCTTTTATATTTATATATTCTTTATTTAAGTACCCTATTATTTGAGATGATATCCAGTTAAAGGCTGTTTTAGGGTTTACATTCAATGATACTATTTCTTCAAAGTAATTGCTTAAGTCAATATCTCTTACGATTATTTTAGCTTCATTTTCAGTAAATCCATATTCTTTAATATATTTAATTAGTCTTACATTAGGTAATACTGGTATTTCATTTTTTATTTCTTCTAAGTAATTTGTTTCTATTTTTATTCTAGGGATGTTTGGTTCTACAAAGTATTTGTAGTCAATACTATCTACTTTTGTACGCATTCTTATAGTTGTATTTGTTGTTTCATCATATCTTCTTGTTTCTTGTACTAGTTCTTCTATTCCTAAGTCTAAGGCTTCTGTTTGTCTTTTTACTTCATAGTTAATAGCTTCTACTACATGAGAAAATGAATTTATATTTTTTATTTCTACTTTAGGAGTTAAATATTTACCTTCATTATTTTTTAAATTAATATTTACATCACATCTTATTTGTCCTTTTTTAGTATCGGCTTCAGATATATCACAGTATTTAAAACTATTTGATAGGTATTCTAAGAAGGCGACTGCTTCTTCAGCACTATGTAAGCATGGGGTTGTTACTATTTCAATTAAAGGAGCTCCACATCTATTATAATTAATAAGTGAGTATGTATCATAATGGTCTAAAGAAGCAGTATCTTCTTCTAAGTGGATATCATGAATATATACAGTAAAATCTTTACCATCAGCATATAAGTTAATTTTACCATTTACTCCAACGGGTTTGGTAACTTGAGTTATTTGGTATCCTTTGGGTAAGTCAGGATAGTAATAGTTTTTACGATCAAATAATAGTTCATCTGGTTGTGTGCAACCTAATACCATGCTCATTTTTAAGGCTTTTCTTACGGCTTCTTTATTTAGTGAAGGCATAATACCAGGAAAGGATAAATCAATTTCATTTGCGTATATATTAGGCACTTCACTATAAGAGTTTTTACTTGGGGAAAATACTTTTGAATTTGTTTTTAGAGCACAGTGAAGTTCTAATCCAATTACTGTTTCGTATTTATTCATTTTTTCCTCCTAATTTAAAATCAATTTTTTCTTCTAGGGCAGCAGCGATACTAAGAATGTTAGCATCATCTAATACTTTACCGGTTATGTTAATACCAATCGGCATATTATCTACGTATCCATTTGGTATAGTTATTGATGGATAACCACCAAAGTTTGCGATAGCTAGGTGGTTTTCTAAGACAGCACGGTTAGTAAGTACTTCAGATGCTTCATCTATTAAAGGGGCGCCCATACCGCTTGCCATGGTTATAAAGCCATCATATTCTAGGAATAATTCATTAAATTTGTCTATTATTTTTCTTCTTACTTTGCAGGCATTAAGATAGTATCTATCTTGGTTTTCTTTTTGCAGTACATAACTACCTATTACTAGTCTTCTTTTTATTAAAGGACTAAATGAATGAGTGCGGTAATCTTTTACCATTTCATTTATGTTTTTGCCATTTCCTCTTGGACCATATATTATACCTGTGTACATTGATAGATTACTTGTTGCTTCAGCGCAGCTTATTACTACATATGTAGGATATATAGCGTTAAGTAGTCTTTTATCAATAGATATTTCGGTAACAGTGGCACCTAATTTTTTTAAAATATCTATAGTTTCATGAAATTTATTAATGCTAGATATAAGATTACTACTAGGGTTTTCATAACTATCTATATTGCATAATTCTTTAATATAAAATAATTTTTTACCAGATATATTGGTATTTATTTTTTCGGTTAGGTTTTGCATATTTGGTAAGGCAGTCATATCTTTACCGTCTACTCCTTTTATAGCATCTACTATAATAGCGGCATCTTTTACATATTTAGTTAAAACACCAACATGGTCTAGGGACGATGCAAAGGGAAATACTCCGTATCTAGAAATTACTCCATAAGTGGGTTTATAGCCGACAATACCACAGTATGCAGCAGGTTTTCTAACTGAGTCTCCGGTATCTGTTCCAAGTGCAAAGGGTACTACTCCATCTGCTACGGCAGCTGCGGAACCTGATGATGAACCACCTGCTTGATGTTTGGTATTTAAAGGGTTTAGTGTTACTCCAGTATGAGAAGTAGTACCAGTACCACCTAAACCAAATTCATCACAAGTAGTTTTACCAATTAATATAGCACCTGCTTTTTTTAATCTTTCAATAACTGTGGCATCAAAATAAGGAATATAATCTTTTAGGGCATTACTTGATCCCGTGGTAAGAATATTTTTAGTACTAAATAAGTCTTTAGCGGCATATGGTACTCCACTAAGGATATTTTTATCGTTTTCAATCCATTCTGGTTTATCTAAAATAGTTACAAAGTCGTTACATTTTTTATTTGATAAGTATGCTTTGGTTCTTACTTCTTTTATTAGTTCTTCATTGGTGATATTTTTTTCATCTAATTCTTTTCTTATTTCTTCTATTAAACTTTTCATTAGTTTTCGCCTCCAACTACTTTAGGGACTTTTATTTCTCTACCATCTACATCTTTCGCATTAGAAAGAAGCTCCTCTATTGTGCTTCCTTCTTTGGCTTCGTCTTCTCTTAGAGTCGCTACATAAAAATCATATGGCATAAATGCCGGTGTTACATTACTTAAGTCTAAATTATTTATTTGATTTATATTTTCATTAATTACATCAAATTCATCTAGTAAAGCATTTGCTTCTTCATCGGTTAAACCAATTAGTAGTTTATCAGCAAATTTAATAATTTCTTCTTTGGTAAAATTTTTCATATTCCTCCTTATTACATATGCATATCTAAGTAATCAATTAAATCATTAATAGATACTTTTTCTTCTTCTTTTGTATGGTTATCTTTTACATTTACTTTCATATCTTTTAAGTCTTTGTCATTTAGTATAATTAAATATTTAGCATTAAGTCTATCGGCAGATTTAAATTCGCCTTTAAGGCCTTTCTTTAGTAAGTCTGTTTCAGTAATAAATCCATTTAATCTTAAGTTTTGAGTTAGATATGCAGCTGCTTCTTTTTCTTCTTTAGATACATACATTACATATACATCTATTGAGTCATTTATAGGAATGTTTATATTAGATGCTTCGATAGCAAATAAAGTACGGTCATATCCCATAGCAAAGCCAACTGCTGGCACGTTTACACCACCAAGTATTTCCATAAGTCCGTTGTAGCGGCCTCCACCACCTAAGGCTAAGTCTCCAAATTCTGGTACGTCTGCATATACTTCAAATACCATATGATTATAATAGTCAAGTCCTCTTACTAGTCTTACATCTTCTTCATAATTTATTTCTAATAAGTCTAAGTATTCTTTTAATTTATTATATCTATTTAAACTTTCTTCATTTAAATAGTCTACTGTTTTAGGGGCATTTTTAAGTATTTCATTATCTTTATCTATTTTACAGTCTAGTATTCTTAGGGGATTTTTTCCTAGTCTTTCTTTACAATCTTCACATAATTCATTAATATGTGGTTTTAAATAGTTAAGTAGTGCTTCTCGGTAGTTATTTCTAGATTCTGTATCACCTAAAGAGTTAATTTTAATTTTAACTCCATTTAATCCCATTAATTCATATGTTTGGTAAGCAAGTGAGATAACTTCTAAATCGGCTAGTATATCATCTGATCCAATAAGTTCTATACCAAACTGGGTAAACTCACGCATTCTTCCTGCTTGAGGGCGTTCATAGCGATACATTTTTTCATTATAGTAAACTTTAATTGGTTCAGTCATATTTCCATATAATTTATTTTCTAAGAACCATCTAGCTATGCTGGCAGTTCCTTCGGGTCTTAGGGTAAGATTTCTATTTCCTCTATCTATAAAGTCATATGTTTCTTTAGATACCATGTCAGTAGTTTCGCCTACTGATCTATGAAATAATTCAGTTGCTTCAAATACTGGGGTTTCAATATAATTATAGTTATATTTTTCACATATACTTCTTATAATATCATTTAAATATTCTCTTTTTTTAGCAAGTTGCCCTGATATATCATTTGTTCCTTTTTGTTTTGTTATCATATGTCCTCCTTTAAAAATACAAATAATTTAAGTTAAATTATTTGTATAATTTCTTATTAAATTTTACTTTAATTAGTCTTTTTTGTCAATTAATCGAAAGTTTTGTATTTCCCAAAATCAAAATATTTTCTTTTTTGGGAAATTAAAAACTTAAGATATATTTGTCTTAAGTTTTATTTATGCTTTATTATTTTTTTCTATAAGTGTATATGCTTTACTAGAAGTAGACTTTACTAAATTATAGTAATTAGTTTCTAAAGTAACTAATACTTTAAATGGTACATTTAATACTGCGTTTATATCTAGTTTGCCTTCTTTATTTAGATTTTCTTTAACTAGTTTTACTTCTTCTGGTGTTAATATTTGATATAGTTTTTTATTGCTAAAATCCATACTATCAAAAATACCTTGATAAAATAAGTAGTAACTTTGGCTATTAAAGCATTTTCTTAAATAAGTCTCTTTATCATAATCATTTTTGGATATGGCATAAAAATTACCACAAGCAAGAGCGACAAATAAAAGTAATATTGATACTGGTTTACTTTCTTCAAATGAAATAATTGATGCCATTTCTGTTAGTGTCATAATTAGTCCATTTCTTGTTTTACTGGTTCTTTTTGACTTTATAATACGTTTAAGTTTATTAGATATATTTTTACGATTAGAGTACTGTTTATTTATTATATTTATGATAATCTTTTCATTTTCTAAAGTATCTTCATAATATTCTTTAGTTCCATCTGTATAAAATATTGTTATAAAGCCATCATTTTTATGATAAAAAGCAATATATTTATTTTCTATTTCTTCTTCAAAACCCATATTTCATTACTTTCCTTTCATTAAATATAATGCATATTATATCTTAAAATAACTTATAAATCACTATCTGATAAATATTTTTTTAATTTTTTTGCAATATTAGTTGGTAATATTTCTTTTAATTCTTCAATAGATGATTCTTTCATCTTTTTAACACTACCAAATTTTTTAATTAATTCTTTTCTTCTTTTAGGACCAATTCCTTCTACATTGTCTAAAATACTTTGAATAGATCCTTTACTTCTTATTTGTCTATGATAGTTAATAGTATAGCGATGTACTTCATCTTGCATTCTTGTTAAATAATGAAATAAGTTACTTGTTTTATCTATTTTATATATTGTTAAAGTATCTCCATCTAGTAAATCACTTGTTCTATGTTTATCATTTTTAACTAGACCACATACTTTTATATGTAAGTTAAGAGATTCTAATACATCTTTAGCGGCATTAATTTGGTTTATACCACCATCAACTAGTATAAGTTCGGGAATATTTTTTTCTAAAAGAGCGCGGTAATATCTTCTATAAATAACTTCTTTCATAGTATGATAGTCATCGTTTTTATCTACCATAATTTTATATTTACGATATTTACTTTTATCTGGTTTTCCATTAATATAGACAACCATTCCTGATACTGCAAAAGAACCAAATAAATTAGAGTTATCAAAAATATCTATTCTATTTATACTAATTTTTAGTAATTTTTCTAGTTCTTCGTTAGCGCCTTCACTTTTTTCTATTTTGCTTTCTATTAATTTAAATTTATTATCTAAACTAATTAGGGCATTTTCTTTAGCCATTAAAAGAAGTTTTTTCTTTTGACCTTTTGATATTTTAGTAAAGTTAGCAGGCACGACTTCTTTTAGAACATTATCATCAAATTCATCTGGAATAATTATTTCTTTAGGTATTTCTTTTTTATTATAAAATAATGCTAGATAATATTCTAATTCATTTATATAATCATCAGTTACTACTTCTATTTCATTATAATTACCTATTAGTTTACCATTTCTAATAAATAATATTTCGATAGATAGGTATCCATTTTTAAATATATAATTTATGATATCTAGATTATCTTTAGTAGAAAGTTCTACTTTTTGTTTTTCTAATACAATTGTCATATAATCAAGTTCTTTTTTTAATTCTAGAGCTAGCTCATAATTTAAGTTTTCTGAGTAGTATTCTATTTTTGCTTTTAGTTTATTTTTAATTATATCTTCATTACCTCTTAAGAAAGATATTATTTCACTTTCCATTTTAAGGATATCTTCTTTATTTATTTGTTTAGTGCAGTAACCTAAGCACTCATGAATATGATAGTATAAACATACTTCTTTAGGCATTCCTTCACACTTTTTTAAGGGGTATAGTCTATTTATTAGGTTTACTATTCTTCTTGCTGCATAAGCATTAACAAAGGGGCCAAATAGTAATTTATCTTTATGTTTTTTTACTTTTAAATATCTAACTACTTTTAGGGATGGGTATGGTTTTCTAGTATATTCAATGTAAGGATAACTTTTATCATCTTTTAGTAATATATTATATTTAGGGTTATATTTTTTTATTAAGTTTATTTCTAAGATAAATGATTCTAGTTCGGTATTAGTT
>CAVIQT010000030.1:2329-8264 GCA_963645165.1 Phocaeicola vulgatus | reverse complement strand
GAAATTACCTATAAGATATAAATATAAAAAATTATTAATAAAAAACATAATATTTATTTTACTTAAAGTTATTATTATTATAAAACCTAAAATATACCAAAGAAGTTGTTTTAAATAATAATTATGGTAACTACTTAAATAAAGGTTTGCATAATAAGTATTTGCTACACTAAAAAGCATTAAGATTATTAGTGTTATTATTAGATATTTTTTATTCATATTATTATTGTGGTCAAAATTAGTAAAATATTACATATATTATACTAGGTGATTAAGATGAACTTACCAGAAATATTTAAGAATAAACTAGATGATAATCTAAATAATAATAAAGAGTTTTTTAGAAGTAATAGTACTTATAGTGAAGATATTAATTCTATATTAAGAAGTATTCCAGTTACGGTATATATTGAAACAGATAATAAAGATTTAACTACTACTATTATTGCTTCTACTAAAAATTATATTATTACTAAGAAAAGAGAAGTAATATATATTAATGATATTAAGACTATTAAAAGATTATAAAAAGATATTTTTTTAAATATCTTTTTTGTCTGTATTTTCTTCTAAACTTATATTAACATTACTGATGGAAGCGAATCTCTTACTTATTTTTTCAGTAGTTGTATGAATATCTTCGACATCTTTAGATACAGTATTAATAGATCTAGATAATTTATCCCATCTATCTTTATATCTAGCAAATTCTACACCTAGTTTATTTAATTCTTCATGAATAACTTTGGCATACTTATCTCTTTCCATATTCTTTAGAATCATTGCGATAATAGTTAAAGTACTCATTAAAGTAGTGGGACTACATATCCATACTTTAGATTTATATGAGTATTCAATTAAATCAGAATGATAAGCATTAATTTCCGCAAATATGGCTTCTGCTGGTAAGAACATAATTGCTTCCCCTGCTGTTTCACCAGGGATAATATATTTATTTTTTATAGCATCTATATGTTTTTTTACATCTGCTTTAAATAACTTGGTAGCTTCTTCTCTTTCTCCTTTAGATAGTTTAATATCAGTCATTGTTTTATAATGCTCTAAGGGAAATTTTGAATCAATCGCGATGGTACCTAAAGGGCTTGGAGCAAAAAGAATGGCATCAGCAATATAACCATTACTCATAAGCATTTGAGTTTTGTATATTTTATCATTAATACCAAAGACACTATTTAAAATATAATTTAAATTTGTCTCTCCAAAAATACCTCTAGTTTTTTTATCAGTTAATACACTTTGAAGGGATATAATATCATTAGATAAACCATCTATTTTTTTCTGGGCTTCGTCAATTTTACTTATTCTTTCTAAGATAGAAGTAAATGTTTTATTAGTTTTTTCAAAGTTAGCATCTAATCTTTCATTAACTTTATCATTAATAAAGTTAAGTCTTTTTTCTATTACGGCATTAGTTTCTTTAAAGTCATCAGATATATTTTTGCTAAAATCATATTTAAAATCACCTAGAGATTTAGTTATATCAGTTTCAAATTTCCCTAACTTTTCTATAATATCACTATTGTTATTTTTTTTACAAATAAGTATGATTAATAAAATAATAACAATTAAAATAAGACCTATAATAATATATTCCATATCTTTTACCTCTATTCTATATTATATTTTTTATTTACTAATTTACTAATAATAAATGCAGCTAGTACCATTATACCAATTTTAATTAATACTCTCGGGCTTTTAAAACTTTGAAGTAGGCTTGTTCCTACAAATCCCCAGAAGTATACTAAGAATATTTTACCTATTAAAATGGCAGTAATAAATTTTTTCTTATTCATATTAACTAAGCCGGCGGCAATATTAACTAAAAATGCTGGAGTAAATGGGATAGCAATTAATACTACTAATTCTTCTAAGCTCATAGTGTTAATTCTAAATATTAATTTTTTTAATTTTTTATGTTCTTTTTTATCTAGCATATATTCAAAATGTTTTCTAAGTTTATTTTTACATAACTTATATGAAATATAACAACCTACACAAGTTAAGCTCCAGCTTATTAAAAAACCAATAAATGTTCCTAAGTAGTAGAAGTTTATAGTTATAAATAAGGCAAGTGGAAGTATGGGTAACATTGATTCAATAATTATTAATAAACAGGCAAAAATAGGAGCAAATACTCCTAAAGTATTAAAGAACATTTCAATTATTTTATCTATATACTCTACAAAATTCATATTATTATTATAAATCAAAATAGTATTATTTAAAAGTAAGTTTGTTTTTATTTACATTAAAAAATGTAACTATGACTATAACACGCAAAAGTAATGTTAATTCTCAATTATTTCATTCTTCTTTTTATCAGCTTTATTTATTTTTATATTTTAACCATTCCGTATAAATTTCATCTAATTCAGGTACTTACTTAGTCTTTTTATTAATTAAGTTTTCTACAATATATTCATGAAGTTTAGGCATTGTAATTAATAAATAATCATAACGGGTAAGATAAATAAAGATTTCAGAAGAATCACCTCTACTGTAATATCCAGGACTTGCTTTTTCACTTTGTTTTATAGTTCCTTTAAAAAGTTTCACAAAATTTGAATTACATTTATTAACTCTAATTAAATATTCCTTAGCTTTCTTATCATTTCCAATCTTATAATATAATGCAAATAAAGGAAATAACATTTCTAAATTTTCTTCTGGATATTTTCTATATAATTTAAGCATATCTTTTTCTTCTTCTAATGTAGCAAATATTGCCATTAATAAATATCTAGCACCTAAATTATCATTTTCATTTAATCTTAAAACTTCTTTGCATATACCTTCTGCTTGACGTAATTTTCCTTCTTCTAATAAATAACAGGCCTTAGTAACTAATCCTCTAATATACGGTCTTGTTTCAAATATTCCATAAAAATGTCCAAAATTTTCTTTATCAAAATATTTTTCTTTAATTAATCTATTTTTTTCAAATTCAAGTCCATCATCTAAAAGTTTCATTCTTTTTATTCCATTTTCCTCTAAGCCACATTGAAATAAAATTGCATCAAAACATTCTGATGATTTTTCATATGCTTTTTTTGCTAACTTTATGGCCTCTTTCTTGTTTCTTGCATCTTGTGCTTCTTCTAGTATTTCATAAGCGTCATCAAGTGGTGTATTTTCATATTCCATTTCTCCATTATTATTTTTTAAAAAGTCTTGTAACATATTATTAAACTTATTATCCATTTACTTCACCTACTACTTTCATTTTACAGTAATTACTGTAGAACTATATAGAATTTTCTGCAAAATTTTTATTATTAAATATTTCTTTCTTAATAACATTAAATTTTTCATTTTAAAATTCTTCACTTAATAAAAAATCAATCAAATTCAAATGAATAATACCATCACGAGATAAATCTATTTTGTCAAGAGAAATAACATATTTTGGATAATTATCTATTATAGATTTATACACCCCAAATTCTCTTTTAATAGCACTTTCATTGCCTTTCATTTCATAAGTAACTTGAATATATTTAATATTCCCATCTTTCTTTGTTAAAAAGTCAACTTCACCATTTTTAGTTTTACCAATATATACTTCGTAGTTTCTATTTATTAATTCATTATAAACAATATTTTCTAAAACAGCATAACTTTTAAATTCTGGATTATTATTTTTAATTTGGGCAATTCCTAAATCAGTTGCATAATACTTATTTAACGTTTTTAAAACTCCTTTACCTGCAATATCATATCTATATACTTTTTTAAGTATTAATGCTTTACATAGAGCATCTATATAATTATATAATGTTTCATTAGATATTTTTTTATTTTCTTTATCTAGATATTTTATAATATTATCAGCGGAAAATTCACGACCAGCAGTTTCAATTAAATATTGTAATATCATATCAAACAAAACTGTATCTTTTAAATTTAATCTTTTTACAACATCTCTTAAAATGATTGAATCATACACACTATAAAGGTAGTTTTTAATATCTATTTCATTTGTAAATTCACATCTATTAGGAAGACCTCCCCATTTAGCATAATCCCAAAAAGTATCTAAGTCTTTTCCATCCTTCTTTGTTAAAGAAACATACTCTTTATAAGATAAAGGACTAATATTAAATGAAACATATCTTCCAGATAAAACTGATGATAATTCATCTGATAACATTTTACTATTAGAACCAGTTAAAAATATGCTGATATTTTTTATGGATGCTCTTAATGAGTTAACAACTTTTTCAAAGTTATCTACATTTTGAATTTCGTCTAAAAACAAATAATATATTTTATTATCTTGAATTTTATCTTTTATGTATTTATTTAGTTTTTTATAATCTAGTAATCCTTCAAATTCAATAAATTCAAAATTAATAAATATTATATGATCTTCATCAATTTTTCTTTTTTCTTTTAATTCTTCTATTATTTGATTTAGAATAACTGATTTACCACATCTTCTTATACCAACCAATATTTTAATTAAATCCGAATCATAAAACCCTCTTATTTTAGATAAATAATTTTCTCTTAAAAGCATTTTAGTCACCTCTGATTACATTATATATCATCTTTATATTTTTTGTAAAGTTATTACTATTAATCGTAATAACTTTTTGTTTTTTTAATTTATTACGTCAGTAATATAATGGTACTATGATATATATTGAAAATTTTAAATAAAAATTAGTCTCTTTTGACATGACATAATTTTTTATAGTCTTTTTTAGTTATTTTTTTAAAATCGCACTTACTTATATATAAAAAAGACTTAAATAAGTCTAATTCATTACATATGTAGTATCATAACCATAAGCTTCTAATATAGCAGTTACTTTCTTAGCTTTTATACCACTATGACAATAAAAGTAATATTTTTTATCTTTACTTAAATAGATATTATGATTATTAATTAGATTTTCATATGGTTTAAAGTTTACATCTAAGTCTATATATATCCCTTCATTATGATACTCACTTCTTTTTATTGTTTTCATATTATATTATATTATTTAAATTAAAAAAGAGATAAGTCTTTTATCTCTACTCTATTGCACTAATTATAATATGAGCAGCAAATTTAGCTTCTTGATTAGTATTTTGATCGCTGCCTGTTTCAAAGAAATAAATAAGTAATGTATAACTATGAGTACTGTTATTAGCATTTTTGAATAATGGAGTTACAGTTCCTTTAAATTCTATAGTGCTTTTACCAGTGGGAATACCTCCAGTTATAGTATTTAATACGACACTAGTTGTATCACTATCTTCTTTATGACCAATTAACTGATAACTTAAAGCATTATTTTCAAAAGTATTATTATCAACAACCATAGATATTTTGTATTTCATATCTAAATCAGTTGTATTAGTTCCTTTTAGGGCAAATGTTTTAGTAATCCATGCATCAGAAGATGTATAACTACTTGATGAACCTTTTGGATATATTTTTTTATCAAGTACTATATTTCCACTATTATTTTGATAAGTTAATTCCATTTTACCGGCATCCATTGTAATTGTAGAAAGACTTTCTGTACCCTTAATATTCGCACTAAAGTATGAATATGATATACCTAAAGTTGCTACAACAAGCATTGCTACTAAACTAAGACTTAAAATAGTTCTATTTGCTTTCATAAATAACCTACTCTCTATTTCTATAGTTATTTTACAATAACCATTATTTTATTGCAACTATGAATTATCATCATCATTGAAGAAGTCATCATAGTACTGATCATCAGTAACATCTCCAAACACTACACTATCATTATCAACATTTATAGTTGGTTCTTCTTTGGTACTTTCAGATTTATTTTCTTTTACTAAATCATTGAAGCTTAAAGCGGAAGTCATATCTAATTTATCATAATCTTCAGGTATTTCATTAGATTCTTCTAAAGTTTCCATATTATTATTATTATTATTA
>CAVIQT010000030.1:0-2283 GCA_963645165.1 Phocaeicola vulgatus | reverse complement strand
TTATTTTTAGCTTTTTCTTCTTCTTCTAATTTTGCTATTTGAGCATCTATTCTTTTTACTAGATTATCAATATCAAATTTAGGAGCATTATTTTTTTCTTCTTTATTATCATCTAATACATCAATATCATCATCAAAATCATTAAGGAATTTTCCTGTATTTAATGTATCACTATCTTTATAAGGTAAATCTTTAAAGTTAAATGATTCTTTGCTGTCTAATGTATCATTATTATAAAATGGAGAAAACTGATTTTCATTTAAATAACTTTCTTTATTATTATCATTAGATTCAGTTTTATTTATGTTATTATTAAATCCACTAAAAGGATTTAGAGTATTTTCAGTATTTATGGAATCATCTGATAAATTATTAAGTTTATCACTATTAACTTCTTCTTTTTCTTCTTCATTTATTAAATTATTATTTGATATATTATTTTTATTATTGTTATTATCCAAAGCTTCAAATAGTTTATTTCTCTTTTGAACTTTAACAAATTCTTTAATATCAAATAATTCAACTTTACGTCTTTCTCTTTCAATTAATTTACCATTGCCAAATTCATGGCCCCAGTCTATTTCAAAACTAGGTGTCATTTTAGTTCTAAAGGGGTTTAATCTGGTTCTTAGAATAATAACTTCAAACATTTGTAATTTTTGCAAATCTGATACCGTAATAAGTGGTGTTGATGCAGTTTTATCTTTTTCTTTAGATTTTACTTCACCACATAGTTTACTTATTTCTTCTAAGGCGGCTAATTCAGTAGTTATTAAGTAAATAATATTACCGCAGTTACTTCTGATTGTTTCTGCTTGTTCTTTACCATAGACATCATTAAGCTGAGCAAAGTTTTGAATAATAAATGTAAATCTTATTGCTCTAGAACGGGCAGCAGTTACCATTGTAGTTACATCTTTAAGTGGTGGCATATTAGCAAACTCATCTAGAATAAAGTTAGTTTTAAAAGGAAGTTTTCCTTTAGGGTATGTTTGGGCTACATCTATAAGAGTTTCATATAACTGTTTTAAGAAAATAGTTGCTAGAGCATGATAGGTTGTTTTTTCATCATGAATAATCATAAATACAGCAGTCTTTTGCGTGCCTATTTCTCTCATATTAAAGTCACTATAAGAAAGCATTTCTGATAATTCTTCTTTAGTTGCAAATAATCTTATCTTTTGTCTAAATACAGATAAGATACTACCCTTTGTTTCATTTGGGGCATTTATGGTATTAGATGCAAATACATAGGTATTAGAGTCTTCCCCTTTTAAAGTAAAGTATTCTTTTGTATAATTGCTAGTAGCAAAATTTTCTTCACCAACGGTAGACATATAATTTATAGAATTTAAGTTAATTTGATCTTCTTTAGCATCTTGAAATAAACCTAAGGCAAGTCCAGAAAAGAAATCAGATGCTGATTTTTCCCAGAAAGGGTCATTTTTATTATTTGGATCATATAAAATATTATGAGCAACATCATCTAAAAGTTCAACTGCTTTATCGGTATTACCTTCTTTATATAATTGATATGGAAGGGTTAAAGGATTCCAAGCATTTCCTAAGTTAGGATTACGGAAATTTAATACAATAATTTTATATCCTTTACTTCTTAAAAATTCTGAGTGATCACGGTAAAGTTCCCCTTTAGGGTCAGTTACAATAATGCTTTCACCATGTCTAGCAAGTGTTTGAATCTGGGCATTAACTACACATGAACTTTTACCAGAACCTGTCGCACCAATTACTAAACTGTGATATTCTCCATTATCTACCCATATATTTTTTCCATCATTAATTAAAGGCATACCCCCAGCTTCACTTGATTGATCTTTAATTATAACCTTTTCTACATCTTTGTCATTTTTTATTTCATTGGGTTTAGCCCATCTACTATAACCTTTTTCTTCTTTTTCTTTAAAGGAAAAACCAATACCTTTTGAGCCTTTATCTCTATCAAAAATATAAGATGATACTGATAAAAAGATAGAAATTAGTACGGCAAAAAACACTACAAAAGTGGGAAGTATGTATGGTTTTACAAATCCCTTAAAAAAGTTAAGACCATAAAATTCAGTAGTATTTAACAGGGAAGTTACATTTAATACTGCTAGTGATGATAAAATAAGTAAAAACACACAAAATATTATAAATATTATTAAGTCTTTTGGTTTAACTCTAAATTTCATAGTATCTTCTCCTTGTCATCTTTTATTATATAATAATATTATTATTTTTTCTATATTAAGTGTCTGTAAAGCAGATACAAAATAATTTCCA
>CAVIQT010000029.1:0-13637 GCA_963645165.1 Phocaeicola vulgatus | reverse complement strand
TTTGATATTTTAATAGTTTCTTTTCATCTTTTATATCTTCTAAGCAGCTTTTAACTAGTGAGGTAATAATATCTTTATTTTGATATAATGAGCCACATTTAATTAGTATAGAGCCATCAGTAGATAGTTCACTAACACCAACATCATATACTAAATTATTTTCTATTCTTAATTTATTTAATATTGAATATGCTTTTTCAAATACTAATATTTTTCTTAAAAATCTTAAATAATAAATATCTTTTTCTTTATCATAGTCTTTAACTCTAAAGTAATTATAAATAATAGTTTGTTTAAAGTTATAGTTTATTTCATAATATTTTTTTAAGTTTTGTTTATTGGCTTTTAAAGTATTTGTTTTAACTTTTTTCATTTTACTATTTTTAAAATATTTATTTATTATTTTAATTACTTTAGAAGATACATTACCATAAATAAACATATAATAACCACTATTAATGATATCTTTATAATAACTTAGAGTATTAAATCTATCACATTCTTTAATAAGCTCTATTTCTAGCTGACTACTTAAATGATATTTTTCTTTAGGATCTATTGTATCAAATAAGATATTTTGGGCATTATAATACATATCAGTCATAGATATTTTATTAATCATATCTAAGAAACGATTTTTTTCTAAATTAAAATATTCTTCCTGATAACCTTTATCATCTACATTAGGATTAAATATATATTCATAAAATAACTTTATAGCGTCTTCTAAAATATAATCATCTACAATATTTTCTTTAGGTATAATTATATCAAAGGCTAAATAAGATTTGTCTTTAAAAGTTACTAAATAGCTTGTGATATCAACAATTAATTTTTCTCTACATACTTTAGTAAATTTATCTAATTTATTATATTTTTTTGTAGTTTTATGAAGTTCACATAATAAGTAATTTTTTTGATCATTTTTTATATCATAATTAATAGGAAAAAGTATCTCAATAAGTATGGTATTTCCTTTTTTATTTTTTATAACTACTTGATTATTTTCTTTCATGAAATCCTCCTTATTTATTAGTATAACAAATTTTATTTAAGATTAAGTAATATTTCTTTAGTAGCATCTAAAGTAAACGATTCATTGACACTTTTTAAATAATTAAATACTTGATTAAAGTTAGAATTAGAAGGGATAAATATATCATTTAATTGGCTTGCAATACTATCTGGTAAGTTTTTACTTAAATCATCTAAGTTAATATTTACAGATTTAATAAAAGCAATTTCATCTATTCTTCTTGCTTTTGATAAAAATAATATATTTCTTATTAAGTATCTAATAATTATTTCTTCTAAGTCTTCTAGACTTTCTTTATCTATAGTAGTTAATCTTAACATGATATATTTTATTTTTTTAATAATTTTAGTTTTATTATTAGCATTTACTTGAAATAAATATTGTAATATTAAATTAGCTATATCACCGGCGGCTTTTAGGGTTACAACACTATATTTAGGAAAATAACATTTTGACGAGACATCATAGTTATATTTTAAACAAAGTTTTTCTAAGTCAGTCATTCCTTCATTTATAGTAAAGTCTTTTGGTTTATAAATATCTTCCATAATAATATTCATGTCTAAGTAAGATTTAATTATGTTATCTTCTCCTTTAGCATATAAACTAGATAAAATACATATATGATCTATTCTTTTATAAAAAGATATATTAAAGCCATCAATATCTTTTAAAGCAGTAAAGACTGATTCATTAGCTTTTATAAGTAGTCTTCTATTTTCTTTTTTACTTTTTCTAGCATTATAAATAACACTGGCATCTAAGTCAGTAAAATCATCTTGATAGCCATATTTTTTATGCATCATAAAGGAACCAAAAAAACATATATCATCCTTATAACCTTCTAGAGCTTCTAACATCATGGTATATATATAATCACTTAACAGGCAATCTACTTTAAATGATTTATCATGTAAAAGATTTAGAAATTCTTTAAAATAAGGACTATTAATAAATAAAGGATAATCTAAAGAGATATGCTTTTTACCGGTAGTACCAATATAATATGGTTTATAACATGTATTTTCACAGGAAACATTTTTAGAATTAGGATAATTTTCTTTTATGTCATGTTCATGGCCATGATAATTTATTCCAGAAGATTTTAGAAATTCTTTTTTCATTAATGTATATAAGGTATCATTTGGGTTTTCTCCCATTAGAGCATAATGAGATAAATAACTATTTTTAAAACTTACAGGATACATAAATACATCATCAAAACCTAGTAATTTATATGTTTTTAATAGTTTTTCACTATCATGATTACCTAGTATTAGGAATTTATGACCATTTAATTTAGAAAGTATTTCTTTAATAATACTTGGCCCTTTAAGACAAAAATCACCTAAAAAAATAACTATATCATCTTTATCTACTACTTCATTATGCATTCTTATAATATAGTTATTCATCTCTTCTACATTATTAAAATTTTCCCTAGTATATTCGATAATTTTTTCATGTCCGAAGTGTTCATCACTAATTACATATACTTTTCTATCTGGATATATATCTGTTAAATATCCATAAATATCTTTAAAATATGACATAATAATCCCTTCTTTTGGGGACTATTATATCAGATAATTAGGAAAAGTAGTATTTTTATTTGATTTGAGTAAAAAAATTAATTTTTTAGAGTACCAATAGATACTACATAAACTCCATCATCTCTTTGATAAGAAAGCTCAGCTGCAGTTAACACCATTAAAAATGATGGTTCGCCATATTTATCTTTATCAACTTTTTCTTTAAAGTTAATTAGGTTATTCGCAGCAAGTGGTATTTCACCAGCACCTAATTTTATCTCAATTGCACGCTTCAATTAAAAAGCTCCCATATATTCAAGTTTATTTTTTAAAACACTATCTACTATTCTAGGTATATATTCTTTCATAATACTCCTCCCATAAAAAATTATACTTCATTTTTACTATTTTACATTTTGGCTGTAATCCAAAAAAAGTTTACTTTCGTAAACTACATATTTGAAGTAAATAACATTAGTATTGATATAACAAGTAAAACCATAACTCCTACTCCAGTTGATACTAGCATTATCATTGTTTTACTTTCCATCTTTTCTAAACGATCTTTATATCTTGTCTCACGAGCTTTTTGTTGTAAGTTAGATATATTTCTAGAAAAAGTAAGAAGCTGTTCTTGTTTTCTTTCTTGACTACCTAAACTTAAACGATATAAAAGTCTCATCATTCTCATAGAATCTCTAACGGGATATTCTCTTGCAAAATCCATGTAAGGATTAATAGTAGAATCTCCAGCATTTATTCTTTCAATAAGTTCTCTAAGTCCACTTTTAAATATTTCAGGTGCTTCATCAATAGATTTACCTAGTGCGACAGGAACTGTATAGTGTTGTACTAATATTTCTAAATTCTTTAAATAATATGGAAGCATTGTATCTATAATGTGTAAATGACTTTTATAATATCTTTTTAACTGAAAGTAAGAAAGTTTATAGACGCCATAGGCACAAATAAGTGCAAAAAGTATGTTAACATAACTAAGTTTACTTAAAAATAACATTATCATAATAAGTAAAGTAAATAATCCATTTCTAAGTCTTGTATTAAATAATTTATAAATATCTATTGAGTCTCCATATTTAGCTTTAGCATAAAAATCAAAATCTTTTTCTTTTAATTTTAGAAATATATCTTGATTATCAGTAATAAATTTATTAGTACTAATACTACCATTATATTCTAATATTACAAACAAGATTATACCAAGAATAACTACTTCTATAAGCATTCTTATTCGCCTCCTGTCTGTTCATTATAATATTTTTCACCATCAAGTAAGAAGTATGAATTAATTATTATAACTAAATGAAGTAAAATTTGAACATATACTTTATCTAACATAGCAATATAGTTTTTAGTGCCTAATAGAAACTGTGTAAGCATTACTAAAAAGTATAGAGCAAAACCAAATGTTAAGAATTTTTTATGATAGCTAGATCTGTCCATCTTGTCACGGTATACACCTTCTACTAACATATCGATATCAAGAAGCATATTTTCTAAAGACTCACCAGAATCTTTAGCACCTTCTTTGGTAATTTGTAGGAATAATTGGTGCATATTTTTTACCATATAGTAAGGATATTTTTTATTAAAGTAATCAATAGATTCTTCAATAGTACCATTTACATAGGCCATTTCAATCATTTTTTTAACATCACTTAGTACAGGATCTTCTAAAACTCCAGAGTCCCTTACACCTTCTAGGGCTTTTACAAATGACTGGGTTGTATTAAATTCCATAATAACATTTGTAGTATATACCTGGATTTGTTCAAAAATAAATTCACTATAAACTCTTTTACATCTTAAATATGCTAAGTAAGGAATAAATGCGACTGCGGCTGTGGCATATATAATTGCCCAAATAATACTATAAAAGTATAGATAGGCAACTCCTGCTCCAAATACGGCAAATATGACAACTTGTACTACATATTGTTTTACAGTAAATTCTTCGCCTAATTCTTTAGATTTTTCTCTAACCATTTTAAATGTATAAGGAGCATATTTTTCATATAAATTACCTGCTTCCTTAGCCATAAATTTATATACATTAGAGCCACTATTACGACGATATGCGACTATAAATATAATAATTGCCGTAACAATTAATAACTCTATCTTCATAAATATTACTCCCTTCTTATTATTTTATAATGTTTCTATTTCTACTTTATCTTCTGCACTACCATGATTTTCTTCACCTAAGTTAAAGGTATCTTTAGGTAGTATTATTCCTTGTAATTCTAAATATTCTAGTAAGTATTTAGTTGGATTTTTAATGGTAAATGCTCCATCTACATTTTTTCTATATATTGTATTACTACAAGGGTTATTATTTTCATCTACATAAAATTCACATACTTCCATAATCTCTCTTTGAAATCTTCCTAAGGCTTTACTCATATAACCTTTAACACAGACAGCAATTTGAACATATCTATGGATAGTTGATAAAAACTGGGATACATCTTGATTAGATTCAAGTAGAGAATACATACGCATAGGGACACTTGATGCTTTATCGGCATGGATAGTTGATAAAATATTATGTCCAGAAGAAATTGAGTTTCTAACTGCCATAACTGCTTCCGCACTACGAACTTCTGATAGTAATATCCATTTAGGGTTTTGTCTCATACAAGTAACTAATACATCACTATAGGATGCGATATTATTAGTTTTCATAGCAACTATATCTCTGTGAGGAAATATTCTATCTAAGTGAAGTTCTAAAGTATCTTCAATAGTAATAATTTTTTCATTTTCTTTCGTATGAGATGCTAGGTATTTAACAAGTTCTGTTTTACCAGAACCAGTTTCACCGGCAACAATTATGTTACAGTGGCCTTCTACACATTTCATCAAAAAATCATGAATTTGAATTGTACAATATTTTTCGTTTATTAGTTTATCTTTATTTAATCTTATTTTTGCTGGTGTTTTACGAATAACACAAGCTATTCCATTAGTCGCGATTGAATCATGAATAAAGTTAAGACGTAACTCAGCACTTTCAGCATCTAAGAATGGATGAGCCATATTAAATGTTTTGCCCATAACATTAGAACACTGAAAGGCAAGCTTTTCCATTAAGGGATTATTAATATCTGGTCTATTTACTTGGTAGACACCTTTATCTAGTGTTTTAAGCCAAACTTGTCCCCCATTACTATAGGAGATATCTGTAACATTATCATCATTTAAAAACTCTTCTAATGGTCCAAAATCTAATTGTTCAAATAAATTATTCATACCATCATATCCTTAAACTATATTAATAATCTAAACATTCTTTATCTATTAAACTAGTACTTTCAGCATAACTTAAGTCTGATTTATTGTTTATGAAATCAATAATAACTTGGCTTGCTACCTGAGTGGCACTATGGTTTTCAGTATATTCTTTACCACGAGGTACTGGGAATATTTTAATTTGATTAGTTGAAATATGATCAGCTCTAGTTAATAGAAGGAACATACTATCTGGAACAGAGAAAATTAATTCAGCTGGTATTCCTGTTTCTGATTGTGAAGAAAATACGGATTTACCATTAGAGTCTCTAACATCCAAAACTTGAATACTTTCTATCATTTTAGCAATAATTACTTTTCCTTCATCACTTACAGCAGAAATATATAAATCGATATAGTCATCTCTCATAATAGAGTTAGCATAAGTATCATGAAGTGTTACGGGCAAACTATAAACTGTATGACATTGTGGTAGGTTTTCAGTAATGTAATTTGGTCTTTGTTCAGCAGCCATTAACTGACTAGAATAAAATAAACCACCTTCAGGAATTTTAGTATCATATGATACATATTTACCAATAACTTGACTTAAAGAAGTTAATAATCCTGGTGTTGTATCAACCATACTTTTACTAACTTTGATAGTACCTACTTGGTCTTTTGTAATTAATTCATTTGCTTTTAATTCAACCTTAGCATATGGAATACTTTGTGGTTCAACTGATTGATTAACTCTCCAGTTATAACCAACATATAATACAATTATTCCAATAATTACCCCTAATATTGTTACGGTATTCTTATTACCTAAAAATCTCTTAATTGTTACTCCTATATTCCCCATTTTTATTCCTCCTATTTTATAAATTAATTATAGCAAATCATAAATTCATTTTCAATAGTATGAAATCTAATAATAAAAAAGTAAATTATAAAATATAAAGAAAAAACTAGAGAAATATTTCCCTAGTATCTTTTTTAAGTTCCTATTATGGTTGGAATCACCGCTTTTTAAAAATTAATTTCTTATTGACTAAATATACTATATTTTTTATTAAAATCTTGTACTTTAATTCATTATTATTTTTTAACTTCTAAAACTGAATCTATTTTATTAACTACTTGTAAATTAGTATTTGCATCTCCCATAATATTATATGATTCTGTTAATGTAGTAACCTTTACACTTACTTTAGGTGGCGCTTCATATATATCATAAAATTTTAAATTATATTTTTTATTAATGTTAACCGTTTCAGAAAATCTTCTAACAAAAACTTCAACAAATTTTTCTTTAATTATTCTAACTTCACCATATTTACGATAATGAGCCCAGTCAACGGCATCTACCATGGCAGCTTCAGTTACTTCTCTAAGCAAATACTGATCTTGTTCTGATGTTGTTGTATAATTTTGAAGTAACATCATTACTACAATTACAAATAGTCCTAAAACTATTAACCAGTAACCCCATAAACTTTCTTTCATTTCTTATTCACCTCTTATGGCCAGTTTTTATAGGTATTTAACCAACCTTGTTGATTTTCTGGATCAGGATATCTACCGTTTTCAAAGGCGCTTATAGTTTTCATTGAGCCTACTAAGAATTCTCCTTTACCAGTAGTTGTATTATAAAAATAGTATTTCCATTTTGAGCGACCAGAAGTTGATGATGCATAAGCATCTAAGAAGGTGCTTTCACATTCTTTACCATCTTGATTACATTTAAAGCAGTAATCTTCATCAGCGCTTTTACTATCACTTCCGGTATTATTGTTTGCGCATAAGTTTAAAGTAGCATAGTCAATTTTTCGATTATTTGCTTTAATAAGTTTCATATCTTCTGGTGTTAAAGTAATATCATATTCTAAATACTCACCTGTACTATCATCATATAAATAACTATTTAAATTCGTTGCTGATATTTTTTCATTAGTTGATTCTAATGTTGTAACTTTAACATCTTTAGAACTGTCACTTGATAAATTAGAAGTACTATCAGATGTTACTACAGCAATATTATTACCTGCAGTTTGTTTAATTAACCAAGCAGCGGTATTACCCTTTTCATCTACCCAGTTAGTATTAGTATCTCTTTCATTTGGTGTAATATCATCAAGTGCTACATTTCTAAATACAAATTTAGCATCTAATTCTTCACAAGTTGAACATTGTCTTTCAAATGATCCTTCTTCCATACAATATTTGCACTGACTTTTAAACATTAAACTTTCATCATTACCATAATCTTTTCTGCTTGCTGCTTTATATTCTTGAATTACCATTTTATGTAGGTTAGAGTTTTCTCCTCCATTACCTAAATTAGTAATATCAAACCAAGTATTATATACTCCTTCATATGAAGTAACTTTAACATTATATACATACCCTACTTCTAAGCCATTTTCTAATGTTTTAGATACACTTTGGAAGCTTCTTGTTTTAACTTCTCCAGATGGAAGTAAACTATATGAGTTAAGTTCTGGTCGATAATAAACTGTTTTTTCATAAGTATTTTCATAGATAGAATTACTTTCAAATTTATATTCAGTATTATATTTCTTTGTTACTTCACTTGTTACATTTGGCCAGTATTTAACTGGAGTATCTGTAGTTTTTGTAGCATACATATTAGCTTCTTCAGTTATAAGGGATTTTTTACTTCCACTATAGTATTCTTGTTCATAGTAGAATGTTAATTTAGGTTCTAAATTATAGGTAAAATTATTTATGGTACTTTCACAGCTAGCTTTAGCCGCTAATAGGGAATTTACTTTTTCTTCTGCTTCCATACAAGCAACACTATTTTGCAAGCTACTTGCATCACTACCACTTGCATCACTACCACTTGCATTACCACAAGAGGTATTTTTTGTGCTTAATGCAGCATCATATTCACTTTTCCATGTGTTATAATCACTAACTACATATAAGTTAATTGTTCCATGAATATATGGTTGTCTAAAACATGTTTTACTATTGTAATTTAAAGTTGATAAATTACATTCTGACTTATTTAACTCTTGAAAAACAAAGTATCTACCACTAGTAGCAACGGCAGTAGTAGGAAAATATATTTCATTATCTTCACTAGTTATAACCTTACAATATTTATTACTTAAAGTTTCATCATAATAATGTTTTAATTTATCATTATCACTATTTATATCACTAAAATTAGTACTATTTAAAACATTTTTCTTTAAAGTATCCATAGGTACTTGCCAAACAAATGATGTAGAATAACTCTTATAATTACCAGTACCATCACAGCTATCTGTACCACATTCATTTTCGTATGAAACTAAATCTTTAGTCATACAATTATTTTTATAGTACTCAATTGCTTCTCTACCTTCTTTAGTTTTGGTATTGAAAAACTTAGGTTGAACATCTGAGCAGCATCCTTTACTCATATAAGTAACGGCATCTACTTTTTGTTCTTCTGCTTCATTAGTACCAGGTCTTACAATATGCATAGTGTATTCAGGATATTCTTGTCCAGTTTTAGAATCAGTTAGTATTTTATATTGACATGTTTTAGTTACGGGAAATGATGTTGATTCAGAAAAGTTCTTTGTTTTAGTACCACCATCGACTAAACCAAGAAAACGCTGGCCTGGTTGATTATTGGTTGCACCAATTGATGCTACTTTTAAAGTTTTAAATGATTTTACGGCAGTTACACTGGCAGTTAAAGTTACAGTAGATGTATCAATCATATCATTTGAGTAAACTACAACATCTTTTTCAATTCCAGAATAAATTGATCCGCCTTCTCCATTTTCTAATTTAAATGCACTTCCTCCAGAAACATTTATGGCATAACTTATACTTGCTTCGCCCATATCACTACCAGATATTTCTATCTTTAAATGATACTTTTTAGAAAATTTTCTAGGATTATTTCTATTATTAATTAACGGATCAACCCAGCTAGTATCTTCAGTCCAAGTAATTGTGGCATTTATATCTATATCTGTATTGGTATTAGATAAAGTTTGCACTTTTGATAAAATATTAGGATATGTTTTAGATAAATTTGTAGCATAACTATTTGATACATTACCCATTCTTATATTGTGGATTATATCATCAGATAAAACATCTCCATTAACATAACTTAAGATTGCAGGATCAGTTACCTCAGTTATATATTGCCAACTACTACCAGCCTCATAAAATGATTGGGAAGCAACACCAGGATCAATACAGTGAAATATTGTTCCTTCATAAGGATAACATAACCATCCCTCTGGTTCATAAGCATAACCACACAAATCCGCTTTAACTACGCCCGGCATTAAAAGGATAAATAAAATAAATAATAATCTAAACTTCTTCATTATATCTGATTTCTCCTTTTTTTAATAACTACTACTGTAATTATACCAATAATTAAAGTGCCGCCACCAATAAAATAATATTTATTGTTTGTAATAAATTTAGTTACATCATTATTAATGATATTGTCTTCCTTATTAGTAGTTGTTTTATTTGTACTAGTTTTACGATAGTTATCTACTTCACTTTTCATATCAAAGACATTTACACCGGTTATTTTTTCAGTTACAAACTGTGCACAGAAGGGAATATCTAAATTTTCTTTACACTCATCAGTATAATGAAGAACATTTTCAACTGGTTTTACATAAGTTATTGTTTTTAATTTTCTAGGTTTACAAGGTTCATTTTTAGCATATATATCTAATGTATAAGTTACTACTAAATTAGCGACACTATAGGTATCTAATTTATATTTACCATTTTCTGTATCTGCATAAGTTATTGTTTTTTTATCACTATTAGCGTTATTACTTATAATAATAAAGATATCATCAGTTATATTATAAATATCTATTATAATATTATTTACACTTACTGTTTTATTGCCACCATCAACACTATAGTTAGCGTTTTCTACAGTCTTAGTTTCTACTTCATAACTTACTTTAACATTACTTGCTATTTCAGTTAATTTTTTTACCCTACTATTATCACAAGTATCTGCATATACATTATTAAAATTAATGCATAAAATAAATATAAATATTAATAATATTTTCTTCACTTATTATCACCTTACCATTACTATTTAAGTATACCAATCTTTTTATTTTTTTACAATATATTAGTTTCTTATGTTAGAATACTATTAGGTGATTTTATGCATAAAGAAGCAAAACCAATTACTACATTTATTTTATATTTAATCTTACAAACATATTTTAGTTTAATTGGGTTAAAACTTTTAGAAAATGCATCTGTTATAGTTAGTATAATTTATGGGGTAATAAAATATTTAGTGATGATTATTATCTTTATTTTTATAAATAAGATTGATTTAAAAAAAGAAATAAAAGATTTTAAGATAAATTACAAAAAATATTTTAAAATTATATTATGTGTATGGTTTATAGGGTTTATTCTTATGGTTATAAGTAACTATTTTATAACTAAAGTAAATACACTTCCTAATAATGAATTATTAACAAGAACATATATGAATACTAAGTTTATTGAAACAGTAATTACTTCAGTTATTTTAGCTCCGATAGTTGAAGAAATTACTTTTAGATATAGTTTTTCTAGAATTAGTAATAAATACTTATATTTAATTATTAGTACTCTTTTATTTGCGATGATGCATATTAATTTAACAAATACTTCTGAATTTTTATTTTTAATATCATATAGTTTTATTGGATTTAGTTTTTCTTTTATATTTTACAAAACTAAAAATATTTTAGCGTCAATTATTGCTCACTTTATTCATAACTATACTATAATTATGTTATTATTAATATTATAAGGAGTTCTTATGAAAGAAGATAAAAAGGAAAAAACTAAAAAGCATTGTTTTATATGGTTATTATTAGTTATTGGTATTTTATTTATTTATGCTAGATATATTGGAACAAGTGGTTTAATTATAAATGAATATAGTGTGATTGATGAAAATATACCAGAAAATTTTCATGGGGTTAAAATAGTTCAATTTTCTGATTTACATTATGGCACTACTATTAAAGAGGAAGAATTTAAAAATATTATTAGTAAAATAAATGAACTTAATGCAGATATTATTGTTTTTAATGGGGATCTTATTGATAACTCATATAATTTAAGTGAAGATGAAGAAAAATTAATAATTGATGAATTAAATAAAATAGAGGCAAGTATTGGTTTTTATGCAGTAAGAGGTGATCATGATATAAGTGATACTTTTGATAATATAATTACTAATACAAATATAGAGATTTTAAATAATCAAAATAAATATATATATTTTAATAATAATTCTACTCCTATTATGATTATTGGTTTAGATGATAACTTAAAAGGTACACAAAATGTAGATACTGCTTTTAATTATGAAGATAATGATTATTATAAAATATTAATAACTCATGAACCTGATGATTATGATAAAGTAGATGAAAATGTTAATTTATTCTTAGCAGGACACTCTCATTTAGGTCAAGTAAGATTTCCTTTTATAGGTTCTATATATAATATGGTGGGTGCTAAAAAGTATGTAGAAAATCAGTATGAGATTAATGGAACTAATTTATTTATATCTGGAGGTATTGGTACTACTAAAATTAAATATCGTTTTTTAAATAGACCTTCTATAAATTTCTTTAGACTATATAATTATTAATTAATTTTCTTAGCAAATAAAAACTCTTTTCATATAATATCTTGAAAGGAGTTTTTTATGTATTACTACCCTAATTATAATTTAAATTATCCATCTAATGAAAGACAGTTTCTGGTACCATTTTTATTGGGTGGCTTAGGCGGTGCCGCTATAGTAGGGGCATCTCGACCTAGACCTATATATGTAAATAGACCAAATAGTTATTATCCATCATATGGGCCATATGGATATAATTATTATGGAGGATATAATTATAATCCCTACCCCTACTATAGATAAGTATCTTTGATACTTTTTTTATTTAGAAGTATACCTATTAAAATCATATATGATAGTAAACTAGAGCCGCCATATGATAAAAATGGAAGGGTTATACCAATAATGGGAAAAAGCCCTAAATTCATTAAAATATTAATGGTATATTGAATAATTAAAATCCATAAAGTGGGATATAATAAGTAAATAGATGTATTTATATTTAATAGATTATAGAAAAATATGATATAAATGATAAATAATGTAGTTACCCCAATTAAACCAAAGTTTGCTAAAAATAAAGTAAAGGCAAAGTCAGTTGGGGCTTCAGGAAAGTAAATAACTTCTTTTATTCCAGTAAGTCCTGAGTTAGATATACTAGTTAGAGCATTAGTTATTTGATAACCTTTATTATCTATAAAGTTAGTAATTCTATCTAATCTATAAAAGAAAGAAGTGCCAAAAATATTTATAAATATATCTTGTTTATAAATGTATAGATAAAAAAATATAGTAGTACTTAAAAGTATTATTAATGATAAAGATATATAGTAGAATTTGTTTAGTTTACGTAAAAATAGAAATACTATATAGATAATTAAATAAAATATAACTGGGCCTGTATCTGGTTCTAGAAAGGTTAATATACTAGGAATTAATACTACTAGTGATGTATATAAAAAATATTTAAAATCATTTAATTTTTTATTAATAGTTATCTTATATAAAAATAATATTAAGAATATCTTCATAAATTCACTAGGCTGAAATGATATAAATTTAAAAGAAAGCCAGCTGGCAGAACCATTAACATTTACTCCCCAAAATAAAGTTATTAATAGTAAGAAATTACCTATAAGATATAAATATAAAC
>CAVIQT010000028.1:0-10824 GCA_963645165.1 Phocaeicola vulgatus | reverse complement strand
TCCCAATAGTATATACAAAATTAACTGCTGCCCCTGTCGCATAACCTTTAGATGTAACTATTGGTAAATAAAAAGTAACTAAAATACTTATAAAAAGTAACCATGTAAATATTTTCTTAACTACACTAAACTTTTTATCATTATCATCTAAACAAATGGAATAAATATACATACATATAAAATAAATAAATAAATTCAAAAAACACATATAAAGCTTAGTAAAAAATGATGGTATTAATGACTCTGCTGGAAAAACATTACCCACAAAAGTACATAATATTTCAAATAATAACCCAATTAAATTAACTACTAAAAGTAAAGAATAATAATAAGTTTCCCTTGTCTTAATATGATTTTTTTTAAAAAAAATTAAGTTTAAAACACTCGCATATACAAGTGAAATAACCATTATATATATGTAATTCATAATACCACTTTCCCTATCTTAATAATAGCATAAAAAAAAGAAGAAGTATACTAGCTATTTAGTTAATTCTAAAACGCGTGCTTCTTCTTTATTTTGCTTTTTATTCTTATTTTTATAATTATTATATAAGTTAAGAACGCTCATACACTTATCAGTATAACCTTCTTCTTTAAGAGCATTTAAATCCCTCTTACCACTAGGTGCGACAGGAAAAGACTCCCCATAACTTCTTACTCTTATATAAAGTTTTTCTAATATATGTTCAGGATATATTCTCGCAATTCTATAAACTATACCCCTTAATACTTCATGTTTACTCTTTAAAGAAAGAGGTGAAAGCTCTACATGAATAACATAATTTTTACCAATTACATCATCAATTATCTCAACCGTATTAGCAGTTAAAATATTCTTTGTATCCTTTCTAACTAACTCATCAATTTCATAAAGAGGTATTTTAAAATACTCAGTCTTTAAATATTCATCTCTACCCTTCATCATTACTTCTCTAGAGCTATATTTGCTAAGTGCCGCCTTAGTATTCGCATCAGCCCAAACTCTTCCATCAAAACTAGTGTGAACTTTCTTTCTTTCTTTTACATGTAATCTTGGAAAATCTTCTTCTGTATATAAATAACCAAGCATATTACATGGAGACTCTACAACTAAATTACCAACATTGCCTCTCTTACAATAATGCCCATTATCATCTAAAACCGCTACTTCCGCAAAAGGTAAAGTAATTAAACCAAAAGGTTCATTTCTAAAAGAATATTTTTCTCTAAGTGCTTTAAATAATGTTGTAAACACTCCGCTATTTTCACTTGTACCACCACCAATAGATGCAGTAATAGGTGAAATAGGTCTAGGTGCAGCCTTAGTTCCAAACTTATGCTTTCTCGCTGTATAATTAATATACTTTTCTGATCCCGGTGTTAACCCCTCACCAGTAATACACATCGCAACAAAATCCTTTAAAGTAACATTTTTAAATTCAGGATTATCATTTAAATTCTTACATAAATCTAAATAACTTCCTTCACTTCCCGGTGAATAATTTGGTTTATACATTACAATTGAATATTTAAAGAATTTTCTATCATAAAAAGGCTCTAAACAAAGCTCACACCCTTGATATAAAGCATCACTTATAGTCGCAAGTTCCATATGCGTATAAACAGGTATATGACATAAAACACTTTTACCATCCATACTAGCAAGACCAGAAATATCCTTATCTTTAAATCTTGATAAAGTTAAATAACTACGATTCGCATGAAGTACTGCTTTAGGTACTCCTGGTGATGTAGTTCCGCTTGTAAAACTTATCATCGCTGGATCATCAAGTGCCATATTAGCAACAATATCATTATTTATACCATCATCTAAAAATTCATTAATAGTTAAAACATCTTTATTGCTTTCACTCTTAATTCTTTTAGACTTATCACTAAAATCATGATTAAATCTATCATCAATTTCTGCATATGGATTATATTTATTACCATTTTTATCTACTGGAAGTGATGCATTAAGATTCATTAATACTACACTACCCACACTAGAGGCATCTATTTTATCTTTAATACTATCATAAACACTATCTGTTACAAATACATAATTACTACCACTTTTATTTAATAAAAACTCCGTATAATCCTTATCAAACCACTCTCCCATTGAAAGCAGTTCACAACCAATTAAATTTGTTGCTAAATAAATTGAAATAAACTCCGGTGTATTTTCACCAAATACTGGAACTTGCATTCCCTTTTTAAAACCAGCCTTTTTTAGTGAATTTGCATAAGTATAAACCATTTCAAATAACTTACCATAACTTATTTTAACCCCTCTATATAAAAGAGCAGCTCTATCTAAATTATTTCTATTTTTTCTAATTATTTCCATAGCTAAAGAATAATTATGATTATCATCAATATCCACTAAAACTCTTTTCGCTTTCGCACTAACATTTAACTTAGATTCATACCTAGACTTTTTTTCATTTCCCTTAGAATTTAATATATTATCTATCTGTCCATATAAATCATCAAGTTTTAAACCAATTACTAGATTACCTGTTTCTTCCATCATAGGTCATCCCCCTTAACAAGGCATATATTACCATAAAATATTAACTTTTTCAATCATAAAAAAGGAAGATTATTTCTCCCCAACTACTGATAAAGAACCATTATTTATACTTTCCGCAATAGTTAGAAGCTCACTACCAGAAAGTTTATCACTAGATATATAAAAATCTACTCCACCACTAGTCCAATATAATGAATTAGAACTAAGCGCTCCCAATGTTTCACTAAGCATTAAAGGTTCCCCATAAACAGGTATTATTTCAAACTCCTCTTTAGCAACTGTTTTTTCCTCAACTAAAGTAAATGGACTATCTCCAGTAAATGTTAAAATAACCCTATTCCCGTTATCAGTATTAACAGTATTTTTAGTATTTAAATAAGTATTAGTAGGTAAATATAATGGATAAATAATATCATCAATCATCTTACTTGTTTGTTCTTCTTTGCAGCACTCTGTATCAATTAAAGACTCTAATTTAAAATAATCATCCTTAAATGTTGGTTTATAATCTATACTAGTAAATTTAATAGTAATCTTAACTGTCTCATTACCATCTAAAACTTCTACCCTTTCTATTTCCTTCTTACTATCAATATATATCTTTTCACTAACTAAACTTGCATTATTTGGATAATTTACTTTAGTACTAATAATATAACCATCATCTTTCTTTTCTGCCTTACTATCAGCATCATTTTTTATATCATTTACAAGTGAATCTAATAAATACCCTTGTGAACCATTATCTGGCCACTCTGATTGAAATTTAAAACTTTTATTTAAACTAGGTGTAACAACATAAACCCCATCATCATTTCTAAGAATTACCTGTTCATGATTATTAACTGCATTTACTAAATTAACCCTATAATTACTATTACTTTTAGCCGCTGTAATATTGTAAGTAAAAGTATCTTCATTAGAAACAATATCCATTACTCCCTTTACTAAATAAGAATTTCTCTTTTCAATATTCTTTATAAAATCATCTTTTACATTAACATCGCTTTTATTCCCACACCCACAAAGTATAAGTACTGATGCTAGTAATATAAATAACTTTTTCATCTAACCTCCTACCTAATAATATTTAATTAAATAAATATTTATGTATATATTTTTCTTAAATACCCATACTAATAGTAGAAAAGAGGTTAAAAATGAAAATATTACAAAAGATATGTTTATGTATAACAATAATTGGTGGTATCAACTGGGGATTAATTGGTCTATTAGACTTTAACTTAGTATCATCTATCTTTGGAGATACATCTGTTATTTCTAGAGTAATTTATTCCTTAGTAGGTTTAACAAGTATTATAAATATTGGTATATTACTAATGGATTTAGATGAAAATTAAAAAAACGAATTTAACCGTTTTTTATTTTTTCTCAACTACATAAAACTTATTATCCTTTTTTAAAATTATAACTGCCCCTTCACTTTCATAATCCATATCAGCTACATAACTCCACTTTAAACTAACTTCATATGCATCAACTTCCATATCTGATACCTTATATTTAACACTTTTAAAATCCGTTATAGATACATCACTTACCTCAGGTAAACTCTGCACTCTTTCATTACTAGAATTATCTTCTACATACTTATATAATGTATCTTCCACATTAAGTTTATAATTTTCTAAAGAATCAGGATAAACAAACTCTGCACCACCCACATCATACTTATTTATTTTATTATTTATTGTATATAAATCTATTATAAATAACTTAGCTACACTTTTAACATACTCTTCCTCATTTGTCTCTGAAGAATTTAAATTTTCCTTTAAAATATCATATTCTTTCTTATAAAGATCTGTCGCATTACTTTTTAAAGTATACCCATATGTATCTATCTCTTCCACATTAGTAACCTTATTAACACTACTATCCTTATTAACAAACTTTAAATAACAAAATATAGATGCACTAGCTACTAATAAAACTATAACTATAAATAATATTATTTTATTTCTTTTCTTCATTTAATATCCCTTCCTTACTTGCTTTAATTAAATCATGAGTAATAATTCCATCAGATATCTCAATAATTTTATCTGCATACTCTTTTGAACTCATAATATACTCATCTGACAATATTTCATCTAAATTTAATGCTTTATACTCTCCCCTTGAATTACGATAATAAACTTTATTAGTTAAATAATTCCCATTTGGAAAAACAATTATATTATCATTTTTAATTTCAAATATATCATGACCTAAAGCATAACTATTATAAATACCAATCATATTACCCACTGTCGGCATAACATCAATCATACCCATATAATAATTAACTTCTGTTGCTAACTTTTTATTCTTACTCCATAAAATAAGTGGCGTCTTTTTATTTAATTCATTCTTATAATAATCATAAACAACATACGTTGGATCACTTTCACTCTTAATCGTACCTGTTTCAAAATTATAATTATAATAATAATTAAACTCATCAATTGAAAGTTTAGGATCATGATCACCATAAAATACAAATAAAGTATTATCAAAATAATCACTATTATTTACCATATCCATAAAATACCCAATTTGTTCATCAGCATAATGGCTACTTCTAATATAATCACCTAACTTAGTACCATCTAAATATGAATATGTAACCTTTTCACTTTTCTTAGTAGCCTCATTATATATAGTAGTTTCATAATCTAACTTAATTTGATCAAATAACTTATTATTAGTAAATGGTGTATGATTAGATAAAGTAATAACTGTCCCCATATACTTAGAATTATTCTTTTCAATATTCTCTAGTATTGGCACTGCCTGTCTAAAGAATGACCTATCAGATAAACCCAATCCAACTTCCTCATCAATTACAAAACTAGTCTTAGAATAAAAATCCATATAACCTAAATTAGGATGCATATTATTTCTATTCCACATACTTGCTTTATTACCATGCATACTAAAAGTATAATATCCCTTTTCTTTTAATAACTTTGGTATAGTTACAAATTCCCTATCATAATATGAAACAAATACAGTCCCTGTAGTAGCAGGCATCAAAGAAGTATTTAAAGTAAACTCTGAATCACTACTAGTACCTACCCCTATTTGAGGATAAAAATTACTAAAATAAAGTCCCTCATCAGCAAGTTGCCTTAAATTAGGCGCTATCTTTTCCCCATTAATTTCTAAATCTAAAATAAATGAAGTCATACTTTCCATATGAACAAATATAACATTATAATCTTTAAATATATTTGTATATTCATTATTACTAACTTTTCTAGTATTAGAATCAAAATAATCATTAAAATTTTTAAGCGCAACATCATAACCAAATAAAGAACTTATTTTAGGTCTTAAAGTATTAACTAAATCATTAATTTGATAAACAACAATCCCATATCTATTTACAATATATTCACGATTCCACTGTTTAGCAAGCCTACTTATTGATGTAGAAGAAAGAGTAAAAAAACCAAGCAAAAATATCATCAAACCAAATAAAAACACCTGTTTTAATAAACTCTTAGTCTTCTCAAACTTAGTTACATAATTAAAATAATCTTTACTATTTAAACTTTTATTAACAAATATAAATATAACTGGTCCAAGTAAATATATAAAATGAACAAGTTTCATTTTTGCAAAAACTGCATCCCCAACTTCCCCTACTTGCCTTAGAGCTGTAATTAAACTAAATGAAGCATAAGAACTATAAAACTCATAATATATCGCATTTACAATACATACAATATCAAGTACAATTAAACACCCAAGTAAATAGCCAAACTGATTCTTAGGCTTATTAAAATAAGCAAAAGAACCAATTAATATCGGCATAGATACCTCAAAAAGTAATGGCTTTAAATTTAAAATATTCCCATTTGTAGAAACTCTTAAAAATACTGCACATAATATTGAAATTATAACAAAAGAGCAAAATTGTTTATTATATTTAATAAAATTTTTAAAAGATTTAATATAATTAATAATTTTATTTTTCATAAGTATACCTTTCTATTCATTTTTTACGAAAATTATAATATTTATCTTGAAATAATATCTATTATTTGTTAATATATTCTTATCGACGCAGGTGTGGTTCAATGGTTAGAATATAACCTTGCCAAGGTTGGGATGGGAGTTCGATTCTCCTCACTTGCTCCATTTGATTATTAACTCACATTTGTGAGTTTTTTATTTTTTATAAAATAGAGTACCCTAATTATATCACATCAATATTATATTTTATATAATTTGCAACTCTTTTTCATCATTTGAAGAAAAACTATAAATATGATAATATCTTACCATAGGTGGTAGTATGAAAAAGTATGATTTTAAAAATCTTAAAGAAGATGAGCACATTTACCATTCATGGGAAGTATTAAACTTTAAAATAAAAAATAACTATAACTATATATCTTCTAATATTTTTTTAAATATTATATCCAATGTTTTAATTATACCCATCGCCCTTATCTTATATATACTAGATAAAGTATTATTTGGCTTTAAAATTATAGGCAAAGAAAACCTAAATAAAAATGAAGGATTTGTATCTATTTCTAATCATATTCATCCCTTAGATTGCACTATGATTGGTCTAATATACTTTCCAAGAAGAGTATATTACCCAACTATTATAAGAAACTTCAAAATACCATTTATAAGACACTTAATAAGACTACTATACGCAATGCCTATACCTACTGACAAAAAACAAAAATCAAGATTTTTTAGTCAAATAAATAAAGCCTTAGAAAAAGGCAAAATAATCCACATGTATCCAGAAGGATCTATGTGGCCATACTATGAAGATGTAAGACACTTTAAATATGGTGCCTTTAAAATGGCAGTTGATGCTGGTGTACCAATTAAACCTGTAAAATTTGTTTTCAAAAAACAGACTGGAATTTATAAATTATATAAAAGAAATAAATGCATCCACGCTATTATCATTGAACCAATATACCCCAATCTATCTTTATCCTATGAAGAAAGAATAAATGATTTAAAAGAAAGAACATATGAAAAAATGAAGGAGACAATATGAAAGTATTAATATTATCTTGCCCCACTGGCGGTGGCCATAATACCTGTGCCAAATATATAAAAGAAGAACTAGAAGATAATAATATAAAATGTGACTTTGTAGACTTTTATGATATTGTTAATGAAAGCGCGAAAGAATTATCTTCTAAACTATACCTATCATCACTAGGAAAAAATGGTGGTATCTTTAAAAAAGTCTATCACTTAGGCGAATTATATAGTAGTACAGGGCTTACTAGTCCTGTATATATAGTAAATAAACTTCATAAAAAGAAACTATATAACTATATTAAAGAAAATAACTACACTCATATTATTTCTACTCACTTATTTCCATCACTAACACTAACTGCTATCAATAAAGAAATAAAAGATAATAATAACAAACTAAAATTTATCTTCATTGCTACTGATTATGAACCATGTCCATTCATGGAAGAAACAAAACCTAATTATTTAATTATAGCTAAAGGCTTAGAAGAAAGATTTATTGAAAAAGGAATAAATAAAGAAATATTATATAATAGTGGTATCCCTATATCTACTAGATACATTAATAGTGCCAAAAATATTAAAAAAAACCTAAATATTAAAACACCTAAAACCGTCCTTATATTACTTGGAAGTATGGGATTTGGAAACATTAAAGACACTCTAGTAGATCTCTTAAAAATAAAAAATACCACATTTATAATAGTATGTGGATCAAATAAAAAACTATATAACAACCTAAAAGAAATAAAAAATGATAACTTGATAATATTTGGCTATACTAAAAATATAAATGACTTAATCTATACATCAGATATTGTTTTATCCAAACCTGGTGGTTTATCAACAACTGAAATAGTAACCTTTCAAAAACCCCTTATTCATATATTTCCTATTCCTGGAATTGAAACATATAACGCTAAATTCTTTGAAAAAATGCATATGTCTATAGTTGCCAAAACAAATGAAAAAATTATCTCAGCAACTAAAAAATTACTAGAAAATAAAAATATCCAAGAAGAAATGAAAAAAGCCTGTAAAGAAAATATAACTAAATACTCTGCTCAAAAACTAGTTAACCTTTTAAAAGAACTTAACTAGTTTTTATAATGCCGGTGATCCTATAAAAGATGATTGTTTCTTTTGAAAATATATTAAACAAATAACTCCAATAATTAAAAAAATACTACCAAATAATTTAATTGTATATAATCTTTTTTGTTCTATACTGGCTCTCTTTAATTGATTATAATTTCTTGTAAAAAAATAAAAATATATAAAAAATGTTATTGTTAAAGTAATCTCAAATATTTTATTTGCTTCCCTTTTCTTACTATCATTATTACTCTTTAAAAATGTAATTTCATCATAATCCCCATAAATATTTAAAAAAGCAAGACAAGCAAAAATAACCCATAAAATATTTTCAAAATACAATCTTCTAAGCTCTTTATCAATAATATCCATATCTAATTAAATATATAAAAAAATGATAAAAAGAATACTTACTTAATATCACTACTTTCATTAATAATAGAATTAATCTCTAACATAATATCAAAATATTGTTTAGCCTTTTCTTGTCCTATTTTAGAAATAATATATGTAACTTTATTAACTATATCTTCTTGATAACTCTTTATTATTTCATTACCCTTAGAAGTAAGTTCAACTACTACTTTTCTTTTATCATCTACGCCTATATTTCTCTTTATAAGTTTTTTTGTCTCTAAAGAATTTAATATTGAAGCAATTCTTGCTGTTGACACTTGCATCTTTTCACTAAGTATTCCCGCACTAACCTCTTTAGTTTCAAAATAAATATAATTAAGTAGTCCAAACTCTCCTTTATTAAAATCATCCAATACGTTATTAAATCTATTAGGTCTATTATCCCATAAATCTTTTAATAATTTAGTTGCTAACTCTTTATCACTCATACTACACCATACCTAACACTATTAGAAATGATAACACTAAATAATATTGTTTGCAAGTACCCATTTTGATATAATTTATATAGAAAGAAGATGAAGATATATAAATAAATATATATTTATTATTGCTGGCAAAGCAGCATCAGGTAAAGATGCTACTGCCAAATTAATTAGAAGATGTACTAAAAAATATAATTTAAAAACTGCTATTATTCAGTACTCCATGTATGTAAAACTATATGCAAATGCACTTACCGGCTGGAATTTTGAAGAAGATACTAAACCACGAACCTTACTTCAAGACATTGGCCAAGATGTAAGATCCATGGTAAATCAAAATTTTTTTATTAACCGCATTATAGATGATATAAAAATATTAGAAAACTACGTAGACATTATAGTTATAAGCGATGCTAGATTACCAGAAGAACTAGACGATATTAAAAAAGAATTTCCTAACGTTTATAAAATACATCTTATAAAAAATAACTTAAATAATAACTTAACACCAACTGAAAAACAACATATTACTGAAACAGCCCTAGATAACTATAATAATTTTGACTATACAATTATAAATGATGATAGCATTGAAAACCTAAAAACAAATATAGATAAGATCTTAAAAGAAACCTTATCTATTTAACAACTCCTGATATATTTGATAATCAGAATCTAAAAAACATACAAATATAACATCAATATTTTTATAATTTAATTTTTTTATTGTTTGCACTGCAATTTCAGCTGCCCTTTTTTGAGGAAAATTATATAATCCTGTACTTATACATGGAAAAGCAATAGATATTTTTTCCTTACCACTTTGCAATAAATAATTATATGCTAGATTCATTGAATTTATATAGCACTTTTCTAATAATTCATCTTCATTATGATTTCCATCTCTATAAATAGGTCCAACCGTATGAATAATTTTAGCACATGGCATATTATAACCATCTGTAATTTTTGCTTCCCCAGTTAAAGCGCCACCCAATGTTTTACACTCTTCTAATAAACCTCTTCCCGCTTTTCTATGTATAGCACCATCTACTCCACCACCACCAAGTAATGTCTTATTTGCCGCATTAACAACAATATCAACATCAATATTTGTAATATCACCTTTATATATTCTCATAATTTTCACTTCCTACATCTTGCATAATTCTAACATATTTTATAAAATAAATATACGCAGGCATAGTTTAGTGGTAGAATATAAGCTTCCCAAGCTTAGGATGCGGGTTCGATTCCCGTTGCCTGCTCCAAAATTGATTGATACTCGGAAAATTTACTTCTGAGAGTAATAAATGCTAACTAGAAATAGTTAGTTTT
>CAVIQT010000027.1:0-24922 GCA_963645165.1 Phocaeicola vulgatus | reverse complement strand
TGATAGATATAAAATTCTTTTATTTGTCTTTATTTTATTTATTATATTAGTATATTTCATAGAAAATCACCTTTATTTTCTATTTAATTTTACTAATTGCCCCCCCATGTCAAGTTAACGGTGCGAACACAAAAAATCTATGATATTAACCATAGATTTTTATATATCATGTCTTGATAAAATCTCTGAAGGGTTTTTAGAAATTACTCTATAAACTGGTATTAATCCAACTACAGTATTAAATATAAAGCATATTAGTATAGATATTCCAACTGTTTGATAGTTAATTACAACCATATTACCTAATAGTTTAATTTTACTTATATTCCATAAGATATATCCCATTAAGGCAATTCCAGCTAAGGATGCGGTTAAGGTTATTGCTAAAATTTCTCCTAGGAACATTTTATAAATATCACTTTTTTTAACGCCTATTGCGCGGTATATACCTACTTCTTTAATTCTAGATAAAAATGATGATCTAATCATTAAATATATTTCTATTAAACTAATTCCAATAATTATACCAGAAAATATTAAGACACTTTTTATATTTGCTTTATTATCTTTAATATATTTATCTTTGGATACTTTATAACTATCTTTGGCATTATAACCTAATTTGGTAAGTTCATTAGTTGTTTCTTCTTTAGTAGATGATAAAACCATTAATGTTTTAGTTTTAGTTATAAATAAATTTTTAATTAAGTTATCTGTTCCTAGAAAGATATTTTCATTTTCGTTAGCGGTAGAATAATAACCAACTACCTTTAGCTTTTCTCCATTTATTTTAGTATTTAGTTTTTCATTAAGTGCATAGAAATCTTTAGATTTATAATTAACTAATATTTCATTATCTTGGGTAGGATATGTTCCTTTTTCTAGTTTATAGTCATAGGCATTTATGGAACCATATCTATTTTGATCATCTATTATTTTACTAAAGGCCATATTTATCATTACATCTTTATTTACATAAATACTAGGGCTTTTTAAGTCACATATTCCAACTAGTTTATATTCTAGGTTAGTATTTTCTAATTTTAGAGTATAACCAATAAGTTTACTTCTATCTTTTAAGCCTACTAGTTTAGCACTTCCCATATCACTATATAAGTAATTTAGAGCCATTGTATCTACTACAATTTCATTTTTATTTTGAGGCATTTTACCATATATTAAGTCATCTTCATTAATAAGATTAATATCTACTAAGGAACCACTAAAGGTTTCATTTGCTCGATTATAGTTTTGTAAGTATGTATTATATGAAATCATTAATGATATAGTACTGTCTCCTGGTAATACGTATTTTACATTTTCTAGGGAGTTTATTTTATTATATATATCGTTTGTAATATTTATCATATTTACTTCTATATAGTTTTTATTTTTTATTATAAAGTCTTCGTCTTTTATGGTATTTGCAGCAAATATTTTAGATACACTAAATAATATAAACATACTAGCGGCCATATAGCCTAAAAGTAAAAGTTTTTTAATTAACGAGTAATTGGTAATCTTTTTAAGACCAGAAAATATTGCATTAAAGATATTATTAATACTGGCATATCTTTTTTTATAGTTTTCATTAATGATATTTTCAAAGTTAAAATTATTAGTTCCTTTATATTTTATTTTTTCATAGTGGTCATTAATTAGTTTTATATTAGAGTTTTCATCAATCACTTCAATATTTTCATTGTTTTTACTTTCTATATAAATTGTGTTGTTTACTACCGCGATAGTTATATCTAGTTTATTATTATCTTGTTTATATAAATGGATATTTCCTAGTTTACTTTCTAGGGCATCATGTTTATTAAGATCTTTTAAGTAAATATTATTTTCTAGTTTATAGTCTAATGATCCTTCCTTATCATTGATATAGTCTTTTGTTACTTTACCATCTTCTATTTCTAGAATGCGATCTGCATAAAATCTAGCAAGTTTTTCTTCATGGGTAACTAGAATAACTAACTTTTTTTCACTTATACTTTTAATAATATTCATTATTTCTAAGGTGTTTTTAGCATCTAAATTACCAGTTGGTTCATCAGCTAAAATGATGTCTGGATTTTTAACTAAGGCTCTAGCAATTGCGACTCTTTGTCTTTCGCCGCCTGATAGCATTGATGCTAGTCGATATCTAAAGCGATAAATATTTAAACTAGTAAGTATATAATCTACTCTTTTTTTTATTTCTTTTTTATCATTGATACCAATCATTTTAAGGACTAAGGCAACATTATCATAGACACTCATTGTATCAATTAGTTTATAATCTTGAAATATATAGCCGATATTTAAGTTACGTATTTTATCTATTTTATAGGCACTTGTTTTAGTAATTCTTTTATTATTTATATAAATTTTACCTGATTTAGTACTATCTAAGCCACCAATGACATTTAGTAAAGTGGTTTTGCCAGAGCCACTAGCGCCTAATAAGGCGACTAATCCTTTATTTTCAAGTTTTAAGCTTATATTATTAATTACATGAATTTCATTCTTTTTATGTTTGTTAAAGTATTTATTAACTTTTTCTAACTGAATCATTATTATGCCTCCTTATTAAGTGTGGTAATCGCACTTTGTTTAAATAAATATTTAGTAAATCTTACTTGAATTAAATAAGTCATAAATAAAATTAATAGATACATATAAATATAATCAGTTATTTTCATAAATGAAAGTAATTCTTTTAATTCATTATGTAGAATAATATCTTTTTCTATTAAAGTAATAAGGGTTATAACTATAATAAATGCGATATTAAGAATAGTAAATAGTTCCATAAATAATAAGTTTTTAGATAGTTTTTTACTAGCGCCTAAAATTCTTAAAGTAGAAAAATAGGTATGACGGCTTTTTAAAATTAATTTAATTATTAAATAAGATATAAAGAACATTACAATTAATAAAAAGATTGTAATAATAACATTAACAATATTTAGAAAGTATAGGTATGTTTCTCCGCCACCTAACATTTCTATTACAGGATAAACATTATAGCCTGCGTTTTCTAATTCTTTTTTGGTTTCATCTATTTTTTTGGTGTCTTTAACAAAGATACTACTTTGGTAATTATCTTCTTTAATTAATTTTTTATAGTCTTCGGGGTTTAAAAAGATATAAGAGTTATCAAATTCATCATAAGTTTTTCCAGTTATACTTTTTAAGTTATTTTTAGTAAGTACTTTACTTACTTTTAAAGTTAATTCACTATTATAATATAAATTATTATAAGTTATTTTTACATCGTTATTATAAGCATTACCATATTCTGTATAACCATTAAGGGCATCTGTTACATAAATATATCCTTCTTTTACATCATTTAGAGGCTCAATATCAAAGTAAATAGTTGTATCATCAATAACTTCTTTAACCGATCCAAAGGTTTTTATATTTTGCTCATTAATGCTTTTTACTAAGGCATCAGTTCCATATATTTTGACATTATCATAATCATAGTCATCAGTATTTTCTTCTATTATTTTTATTCCAACTACTTTTAATTTGGATTTAGCTAAATTACCATAGTTTAAGGCTAAATCATATTTAACTCCTAATAATGATTCTGGAGAGCCTAGATAGTAGTTATCTTTACTACCTACTATTATAATTTCATCATCATTTTGAGGCATTTGGCCATAATCTAGAGTTAGTGATTTATCTATCGTTAGTAAATTTCCAGAGAAATATGTAGATTCACTATAGATATTGATAACTGTATCTAGTTCTAAGTCATTTTTTATAATATAGTTAACATTAGATAATTTTTTTATATAATCATAGTCTTCATTAGTTATAATACTTTTATCTTTTTTAGAAATTATTATTCTTTCTATACTTTTATTTTCTAAAAATATATTATAGCCCGCTGTAGTAGAAAGATATTTAGTTTGTTTAAATGAAGATATTTCACTTACCATAGCAGTAATCATAAATAGAAAAACTGCTAGTAATAGTATGAATTTAGGGATAATATTAAATGTATTTCTTAAAGCAATTCTAAACTGACTTAAGAAAGTTATATTTTTGTTATTATTATTTATTTTTAAAGTGTTATCTTCATCTATTTTTTTAATTACTTTATCTTCAACAATTTTGCCATCAAACATGGTTATTTTTCTAGTAGCGTATTTTTCTAAATCTTCATAGTTATGAGTTACTACAATTACTAATTTATCTTTAGATAATTTACTTAAGGTTTTAAGAACACTTTCGGATGATTTTTTATCTAAATTACCAGTTGGTTCATCAGCAATAATAATTGGGGTATTTTGAGCAAGCGCTCTAGCAATTGCGACTCTTTGCTTTTGACCACCAGATAGTTTAGATACTTTTGTATTACGATATTTATATAAGTCAACTGATTTTATTAGTTCTAGGACTTTCTTTTTTACTTTACTTCTTTTATGTCCATTTAAAAGTAAGATGAGTTCAACGTTTTGATATACGGTATAACTATTTACTAAGTTAAAATTTTGAAAGATATTACTTATGTATTCTTTACGATATTTTTCATAATCTTCTTCACTATAGTGGCTAGTTTCCTTACCGTTAATATACATTTCTCCTTCTTCATAAGAGTCAAGTCCACTTATTATATTTAAAAGAGTACTTTTACCAGAACCAGATTCTCCAGTTATTATAACAAATTCCCCCATTTTAAATTCCACACTAAGTTTATTAAAACCTCTAGTTATCATACCATTTTTGTAATAATACTTAGCCACATCTTTTAACCTTATCATAAGTTCCTCCATTTAAATTTATAATATATTTATTTAATAAACATGGCATCGCCAAAACTAAAAAATCTATATTTATTTAATACTGCTTCATTATATGCATTTAGAATATATTCTTTTTTAGAAAAGGCAGATACTAACATTACTAAAGTACTTTTGGGTAAATGAAAATTGGTAATTAGTTTATCAACGGCTTTAAATTCAAAACCGGGATAAATAAATATGTTAGTATCTCCACTTATTGGAACAAATTGATCATGATTTTGTCTTATTGTTTCTAAAGTGCGGACACTAGTAGTGCCTACGGCAATTATTGAGCCACCAGATTTTTTTACTTCATTTAAAGTATCTGCGGATTCTTTAGTCATGATGTAATGCTCAGTGTGCATTACATGTTTGGTTACATCTTCTACTGTTACGGGTCTAAATGTTCCTAGACCGACGTGCAGAGTAATATGTACTATTTTTACACCTTTATCTGCAATCTTTTTTAATAATTCTGGGGTAAAATGAAGTCCTGCAGTGGGAGATGCAGCTGATCCATATTCTCTTGCGTATACAGTTTGATATCTGTTTTGATCCTCAAGTTTTTCATGAATATATGGAGGAAGAGGCATTGTTCCTAGTTTGTCTAGTATTTCCATTAAGATTCCTTCATAAATAAGTTCTACTACGGTAATACCTTCTTCTTTTACTTCTTTAACTCTTGCTTTTAATAGGCCTCCACCAAAGGTAATAATAGTTCCTAGTTTTAACCGTTTTTGGGGTTTTGCTAAACATTCCCAAGTATCTTCATTAATATCTTTAAGAAGCAAAAGTTCAATAACGGCTCCTGTTTCTTCTTTTATTCCAATAATTCTAGCGGGAATTACTTTGGTATCATTGATAACTAAAGCATCACCCTTATTTAAGTAATCAACTATATCATAAAAATGTTTATGTTCTAAATTTCCTGTTTTTTTATCCATTACTAAAAGCCTAGATTCACTTCTATTTTTTAGAGGTACTTGAGCAATTAATTCTTGTGGTAATTCATAATCAAAATCTTCTGTTTTCACTTTTATCACTCCATATTAATATTATATATCTTTGTTATATTTTTTTAAAGAAAAGGTGCTTAAAAAGCACTTATAACACATCTTTAATACTTGCGTATAAATCATCGTTTATTTCTTCAATTGTTCTTATTTTATTATCTTTAACGCAAGTGATAATATCGTAATTATACATGTCAGCTAGTTCTAAATAAGCTTTTTCTCCTCTTTGTAAATATAAAGCATTATTTTCTACTTCATCTGGTGCTTCACTACGGTCTTTTTTTAAAATAAGAGCATATTCATATGGTAAATATAATAGTACTTGTTTATCTGGTCTTGGAAGATTAATAATGTCATATTCTAAAGTATCTATTTTATTATACATTTTAATTCTTTCTTCTTTATTTTCAATTAAGCCACCACGGTGTGCCATATTACTTGTTACATATCTATCAATTAAAACTATATAACCATCGTTTAAATATTTATTTATAACTGGCAAATTATATCTTCTATCAGCGGCATAAAATAAAGTAGCTGCTAGGGGGTCTACATTACCACCACCTTCAGGAAATAGTCCATGATTCTGGTTTAAAAGCTTTTTAGCATACTCTGGTTTACCTAGTAAACAAGCGGCGATGATCTTCCCGGTTGGGGTATCATACATAGGAAATGATAATCTAATAACTTTTATATTTTCTTTTTCTAAACGCTCAACCAGTTTTTTAGTTTGCGTTTCTTTACCAGAACAGTCTGTTCCTTCGACAATTATAAGTTTACCTTTTTTCTTTGTATATATAGTAAATTCATAATTTATATCATTTTCATTTAATTTTTCTAAGACTTCTTTTTTATATAATTTTTTATCAAATTTAGGAAAGAATACATCAGCTGGAGAAGATGCATCAATTTCAGTTAAGTATAATTTACTAGCAAATGGTAAAAATTCTTCATATATTTTGGCACCGCCAATTATAAAACATTCTTCAGTAGTATTTTTAACATACTCTAATACTTCTGATGTGTCATGCATTATAATTGCTCCTTGAACAGTATAATCTTTATTACCTGTTAGGATAATATGCTTACGGTTAGGTAAAAGTCCATTTAGAGATTCAAAACATTTTCTTCCCATAATAATGGTTTTACCAGTTGTCATTTTTTTAAAGTATTTTAAATCTTCTTTTAAGTGCCATATTAAATCATTATCTTTACCTAGTTCATTATTTTTGCCTATAGCGGCAATTAAGAATAAATTTTCCATCTTTCTTTTACTGTGCGATAGGGAATTTAATTGGTCCCATATGCTCATACCCTTCTACTTTAATATCTTTACAGTCTTTAGAATTATCAAATTTAAAAAAGTCATTTATTTCAGGATTAATCCATAATTTAGGAGCCGGAATATCTTCATTTGTTTCAAATCTATGAACCTGCTCTTTAATGCCATCTATTTGATTAACATAGATATGTGCATCTTTAATACTCCAATCTATTGTTCCCGGTTTTAACCCAGTTACTTTAGCAATTAAAGATAATAGTGTTGCATACTGAGTTACATTAAATGGAAGACCTAGAGGCACATCACAGCTTCTTTGATGAACCCATAAGTTTAGATAACCATCTGTAACATCCCATTCACTTGACCATACACATGAGGGAAGCACCGCTGTATCTAAATAGTCATTTTGCCATAAACTCATTACCATGCGGCGGTCAGTACTATTTTCCTTAAGAGTTTTTATTAAATTTTGAGTCATTTGAAATTTATTTACAATATAGCCATAGGCAGTTCCAATAGTATGTTCATATCCTTCCGGAAATTTTTTAACTACTTCTTTTTTTACATATTTACCATTTTCTTTTATGTTTTGAGTTGCATGCCATGAACCATCATCAGCAATTTCCCATTCATCCCAAATGTGTACATTTCTTTCTTGTAACCATCTTACATCATTACTTTGAGCTTGATATATCCAAAGCATTTCTAGTATTGCTTGCCTAAAAAATAATTGTTTGGTGGCAAGAACAGGAAATTCTTCTTTTAGGTCAAAATGTAAGTGATATGCAGGTATCTTTATTGTATTAATACCTGTTCTATTTTCTACTTCAGTGCCTTCTGCAAGTATTTTTTTACATAATTTTATATATTCTTTATCCCACTTAGTCATTATTTCACCTATTTATAAATTGGATGTTTAGCAGTTAGAGTTAGAACCTCTGCTTTTAATTCCTCTAACTTTTCTTCGTTTTCTCTATTTTCCAAAGCAGATGCGATAATATGGCCAATTCTTTTAAATTCTTCTTCATTAAGACCTCTAGTAGTCATAGCGGCACTACCTAATCTTAATCCAGATGTTTTAAATGGGCTTTCAGTTTCATTAGGAATAGTATTTTTATTTGTTGTAATATTAATCTTATCAAGAATAGTTTCTGCGTCTTTACCGGTAATACCAAATTTAGATTTAACATCAATCATTAATAAATGATTATCTGTTCCACCAGAAATTACTTTAACACCTTCTTTTTCTAAAGATACTGCTAGAGCTTTTGCGTTTTTAATAACATTTTCTATATAAGTAGAAAATTCAGGTTCCATTGCTTCAGTAAAACATTGTAATTTAGCGGCAATAACATGCATTAATGGTCCACCTTGAATACCAGGGAAAATAGTTTTATTTATTTTTTTAGATATTTCTTCATCATTACATAAAATTAAACCACCCCTAGGGCCTCTTAATGTTTTATGAGTTGTGGTTGTAACTACATCGGCATAAGGAATTGGAGATGGATGTGCACCGGTAGCAACTAGTCCAGCAATATGAGCCATATCTACCATTAAATATGCTCCTACTTCATCAGCAATTTCTCTAAACTTTTTAAAGTCAATAATTCTTGAGTAAGCACTTGCGCCAGCAATAATCATTTTTGGTTTATGTTCTAGAGCTAATCTTCTTACTTCTTCATAATCAATCATTTCTGTTGTTTTATCTACAGTATAACTAACAATATTATATTCTTTACCACTAAAATTCATTGGGTGTCCATGAGTTAAATGACCACCATTAGATAAATCCATACCTAAAACAGTATCACCAATTTCAAGAAGTGCCTTATATACTGCCATATTAGCATTTGATCCAGAATGTGGTTGGACATTGGCAAATTTACATTTAAAAAGTCTGCAAGCATAATCTATTGCCATATTTTCTATTTCATCTATAAATTCACAGCCACCATAGTATTTTTTGCCAGGATAACCTTCCGCATACTTATTAGTAAGTATACTTCCTTGTAGTTTCAAAATATCTTTTGAAACATAATTTTCACTCGCAATTAATTCAATATTTTCTTCTTGTCTAATTGCTTCATTTTTTAGTGCTTTTGCTAATTTTCTATTCATTTTTTTATTCCTCCTTGTTAATAAAAAATTATTAATAAATTATTCCGCCCCATTCAACAGCAACAAAACCTCTGCGATTAAATGTTTCTAATTTTTGTTCTTTAATTTCTACTTTTTTATTTACTTTTTTTACATGCATAGTTACTCTAAGTAAACTATCTGGGGCTGGTTTTATAATTAGTTCATTATTCTTTTGTTTTTCATCAGTAAGTTCAAAATATACTAATGATTTATCATTATTTTCAAGTATTGGAAGAAAGTACATAATAAATTCATTTTTTTCTTTATCATTTAAACCAATGGTAATAAGTTTTTCTTCTAGAAAGGAAATCGCATTATCTTTTTCTCACTCACTTTATACACCTTCAATATTAAAATAAACTTTCTTGCTTATTAATTTTTAAATGATTATAACTTTTATCAGTAGCAATTCTTCCTCTTGGAGTTCTTTTAATAAATCCTTCTTGCATTAAATAAGGCTCTACTACATCTTCTAGAGTAGATACTTCTTCACCAATTGAAGATGCGATAGTTTCTACGCCAACAGGTCCCCCGTTAAATTTAGTTATCAAACTTTCTAAATATTCAATATCAATTTGATCAAGACCAAACTCATCAACTTTTAATCTATCTAAAGCTTGTTTGGTTGTTTCTAGACTAATTTCTGTTTCTCCATTTACCTGAGCAAAGTCTCTAACTCTTTTAAATAAACGATTTGCAATTCTTGGAGTTTTTCGACTTCTTTTCGCTAGTTCTAAAGCTGCATTATCAGAAATATTCATAGAAAGCACTCTAGAAGTTCTTTTTATAATTTCTTTAAGTTCATCAGTAGAATAATAATTAAGCTTAGAAACAATACCAAAACGGTCCCTTAAGGGAGCAGAAATATCTCCTGCTCTTGTAGTTGCCCCCACTAGAGTAAATGGTGGTAAGTCTATTTTTATACTTCTACTAGATCCTTCTGATCCCACTATTATATCTAGTTCAAAATCTTCCATTGCCGGATATAATATTTCCTCAATGAACTTAGGAATGCGGTGTATTTCATCTATAAATAATACATCGCCTGGCTCTAAGGAAGATAAAACTGCAGCTAAATCTCCACTTTTTTCTAAAGCTGGCCCCGTTGTAGTTTTAATATTCGAGCCTAATTCATTTGCAATAATATGAGCAAGCGTTGTTTTTCCAAGTCCTGGTGGTCCATATAGTAATACATGATCTAAAGCTTCTTTTCTAATTTTAGCAGCTTCAACAAAAACTCTAATATTTTCTTTTACTTCACTTTGCCCAATATACTCATTAAGCATACTAGGTCTGATATTTTCTTCAAAAATATCAGAGTCTAATTCTTCTCCTGTTATAATTCTTTCCATACTTCACCTACTTAAGCATCAATTTAAGTGCCTCTTTTATTTGTTCTTCTAGTGATTTTTCCCTATCAATTATGGGTAAAATCTTCTTTATATCTACTTGTTTATATCCTAGATTTTCTAGTACTTCTACTAACTCATCATCAAATGATTTTTCTACTTCAAAATTCTTAAGTTTACCTTTTAAATCTAAAATAATTTGTCTTGCTAATTTTTCTCCTACTTTAGGAAATTTCTTTAAATAAAGAATATTTTCTCTTTCTATCGCATCTATAATACCTGATATAGAACCAGTTGCAAACATTCCACTTGCTGTTTTGGGTCCTAAACCTTTAACATTAATAAGCTTTAAAAAAAGTTCCTTTTCTTCTAGAGTTTTAAACCCATATAAACAATTATCTGTTTCACTAATAAAATTATAAGTATAAACAGTATATTCTTTCCCTTCCTCATAAGAATAAGGATTAGATACAAAAATAATATACCCTATTCCATGATTATCTATAACAATATAGTTACTTGTTACGTATTTAATACTGCCAATAATATATCCGTACATGCTGACCACCTTTCACTAAGTATATCATATATTAATAAATTTTTAATTACTAATTTACCTCACATTTACAATTATACATTAAGAACATTTGTTTGTAAATATATTTTTAAAAAATGTTAAGATTTTTTCTTAACACTTTTATTTGTTACTATTTTAGATGTAGTTGTTACTTCTTTGGTGCATTCATTAATTTCTAAATCATCACTACTAACTTGCTTATTATTAAAAATATGAATAAACAGCATAGCTATTATTAAAATTAATATTATTACATCTAAAATAATTAATATTATTTTTTGATACTTTTTCATAATCATCATATTAATTATATAAAAAAAGAGGAAACTATTCAATATTAGTTTCTTCTTCTTTTACTGTTTCAACATCAGATGATTCTTCTTTTAAATCTTCATTATCTATAAATTCTTCTTCTAAAACCTCACTTGGTTCATCAGATAAGAATTCTTTTTCTAGCATAATGTCAATATCAGAATATTGTTTAGCACCAGTACCAGCTGGGATTAATTTTCCTAAAATAACGTTTTCTTTTAATCCTGCTAAGTGGTCTACTTTCCCCTTAATAGCGGCATCTGTTAAAATTCTTGTAGTTTCTTGGAATGATGCAGCAGATAAGAATGAGTCTGTTTCTAAACTTGATTTAGTTATACCTAAAATAATTGGATAACCTTTAGCTGGGTTTTTACCTTCTAAAATAACTGGTTTATTCTTATTAGCAAATTCTCTAATAGAAACGGTTAAACCATTTACTAAGTCAGTATCACCAGAATCAGTAACACGCATCTTATTAATCATACGACTAGCGATAACTTCAACGTGTTTATCAGCAATATCAACGCCTTGAGATTTATATACTTTTTGAATTTCTCTTAAAATATATTCTTGAGTAGTTATTGGGTCTGTAACTGCTAGTAATTCTTTAGGAGATATAATACCTTCAGTAAGTTTATCACCGGCATTTATAGTTGATCCAACTTCAACTCTTAATTTTGCTCCATAATTAGTTACATGTTCTCTTGATTCAACATCATTTGTAACAGTAATTTTCCATTTGCCATTAGCATCATCAATCTTAGTAACTTTACCAGTAAGTTCTGAAATTGTTGCTTTTCCTTTTGGAGTTCTTGCTTCAAATACTTCTTCTACTCTTGGTAAACCTTGAGTAATATCTTCTTCAGAAGCGACACCACCAGCATGGAATGTACGAAGAGTAAGCTGTGTACCTGGTTCACCAATTGACTGAGCAGCCATAATACCTACTGCTTCACCAGTTTCAACTAAGTTACCAGTAGCTAAGTTATTACCATAACATTTTTGACAGATACCATTTGCGCATTTACATGTAAGTACACTTCTAATTTCTACAGATTTAATACCTGCTTTAGCAATTTTAGATGCGATACTTTCAGTAATAGGTTCATTTTTATCAATAATAACATCTTTAGTTTCAGGATTTATTACTTTTTTAGCGGTATATCTACCAATTAGTCTTTCTTGCATTGATTCAATTACAGAACCGTCTTTATCATCAATAAAGTCACTAACAACAAGACCGCTTGTGCATCCACAATCTTCTTCTTTAATAATGATATCTTGACCTACATCTACTAATCTTCTTGTTAAGTATCCTGAATCGGCTGTTTTTAGGGCTGTATCGGCAGAACCTTTACGAGCACCGTGAGTATTTAAGAAGAATTCGTTAACTGAGTGTCCTTCATATAGTGAAGTTGTAATTGGTATTTCTACTGCTTCACCATTTGGTTTAGCCATTAAACCACGCATACCAGCCATCTGAGTAAACTGATTTAATGAACCACGAGCACCAGAAGTCATCATGATGAAGATTGGGTTTTTAGGGTTTTTAGCCGCTATTTCTTTAAGTTCTCCTTCTACCTGACTTCTTACGGCATTCCATACATCTACTACTGATGTATATCTTTCTAAATCAGTAATTAAGCCACGAGAGAATTGTTTATTAATCTTATCAACTTTTTCTTGACCGGCTTTAATAAATTCATCTTTATGCTCACTAGTCATAATGTCCATAATACTAAATGTAATACCTGAAATTGTAGAATATTTGAATCCTAAATCTTTAAGTCTATCTAGCATCATAGATGTTTCAGTAGTTTTATATCTTTTAAATATTTGAGCAATTATTTGTTGTAATGTTTTTTTACCAAACGCTGGAGTAATAGGCATTTCACTAACTGCTTTCTTAATATCTGTACCCATTTCTAAGAAATATTTGCTTGGTGTAAATCCTTCAATATTTTCTTTTGATGGTTCATTAATATATGGATAGGTATCAGGTAGTATTTCATTAAATATTAACTTACCAGCTGTTGTAACTAAGTATTTATCTTTAACATCATCAGTAAATATTTTATATTTAAATGACGATACAGGTAAAACTATTCTTGTATGAAGGGTTATTTCTCTTCTTTCATAAGCCATTATTGCTTCGTTAGAGTTTTTATAAACTTTACCTTCATTATCTTCGCCTTCATATTCTAAGGTAATATAGTAATTTCCTAAAACCATATCTTGTGATGGAGTAACAATTGGTTTACCATCTGATGGTTTTAAGATATTATTAGCACCTAGCATTAATATTCTAGCTTCAGCTTTTGCTTCTTCTGAAAGTGGAACATGGACAGCCATTTGATCACCATCAAAGTCAGCATTAAATGCAGCACATACTAATGGGTGTAATCTAATTGCTTTACCACCAATTAACTTAGGTTCAAATGCTTGAATACCAAGTCTATGAAGGGTTGGTGCACGGTTTAACATTACAGGATATTCAGTAATAACATCTTCTACGACATCCCATACACAATCATCTTTATTATCAATAAGTTTTTTAGCGCCTTTAATATTATGAGCAAGTCCTCTTTCTACTAAACCATTAATAACATGTGGTTTAAATAGTTCTAGAGCCATTTCTTTAGGTAGTCCACACTGATACATTTTTAATGATGGACCAACTACGATAACAGAACGACCAGAATAGTCAACTCTCTTACCTAATAAGTTTTGACGGAAACGACCTTGTTTACCCTTAAGCATACTTGATAAAGACTTAAGTGGTCTATTTCCTGCTCCAGATATACTTCTTCCTCTTCTACCATTATCAAATAGAGTATCAACTGCTTCTTGAAGCATACGTTTTTCATTTTGAACAATAATTGATGGAGCTCCTAATTCAAGTAATTTCTTTAAACGATTATTACGGTTAATAATACGACGATATAAATCATTTAAGTCACTTGTTGCAAATCTACCACCATCAAGCTGAATCATTGGTCTTAGTTCTGGTGGAATTACTGGAATTACATCAAGAACCATCCATTCTGGTTTATTACCGGATGATTGGAACGCTACTAGGCAGTCTAAGCGCTTAACTAAACGAATACGTTTTTGACCAGTAGTGCCTTCTAATTCTTTTCTTAAGGCATCAATTTCTTTATCTACATCAACTTCTTGTAGTAACTTTTTAATTGCTTCAGCACCCATACCTACTTCAAAGGTATTACCATATTTTTCATAATAGGCACGGTATTCTTTATCAGACAATGTTTGTTTCTTTTCAAGAGGTGCATTACCTGGATTAATTACTACATAACTTACAAAATATAGTACTTCTTCTAGTTCTCTTGGAGACATATCTAAAACTAATCCCATTTTAGATGGTACACCTTTAAAGAACCAGATGTGAGAGCAAGGAGCAGCAAGTTCGATATGTCCCATTCTTTCTCTACGTACTTTAGAACGAGTAACTTCTACTCCACATCTATCACATACAACATTTTTATATCTTAATCTTTTATATTTACCACATGAACATTCAAAGTCTTTTGTAGGTCCAAAGATTTTTTCACAAAATAAACCATCTCTTTCAGGTTTTAATGTACGATAATTTATTGTTTCTGGTTTTTTAACTTCGCCATAACTCCAACTTCTTATCTTTTCAGGGCTAGCAATAGAAATTCTTATTCCTTTAATATTATTAACTTCTAACATTATAATTCCTCCCCTTTATCAAAACCTTCATCTTCGATTTCTTCTAAATCTTCAGCATTTGGTTCTTCATCAAACTCAGCATCTTCTTCAAATTCATCCTCTATTGGTTCAATAGGTGCTTCTTCTTTTTCTGGTTCTATATCTATTACTTTAGGTTCCCCTGTTTTAATATCTATTTGATCTATAGTAATAGCATCAGAACTTTCGTCTTCTTCTTCTTCAAGTTCTTTTAGTTCATGCGCTACATCATCTTGATCAATCATCTCAACATTTAATCCTAGAGCTTGGAACTCTTTAATTAATACTCTAAATGATTCTGGCATTCCAGCACCTGTTACTGGTTTACCTTTAACTAGTGCTTCATAAACTTTAACGCGACCAATAACATCATCAGATTTAACTGTTAATATTTCTTGTAAAACATGAGCAGCACCATAGGCATATAATGCCCAAACTTCCATTTCACCAAATCTTTGGCCACCGAACTGAGCTTTACCACCAAGTGGTTGCTGAGTTACTAATGAGTATGGACCAGTTGAACGAGCATGAATTTTATCATCAACCATGTGATGTAATTTAATCATGTACATTACACCAACGGCAACTCTATTTTCAAACTTTTCACCTGTGCGCCCATTATATAAATCAGTTTTACCATCAGGATCCATTCCTGCTAGAGCCATTTGTTCTTTAATTTCATCTACACTAGCACCATCAAATACTGGAGTTGCATAATGTAAACCTAATTTTTTACCAGCCATACCTAAGTGTAATTCTAAAATTTGTCCTAGGTTCATACGTGATGGAACACCTTGTGGATTTAATACAATATCTACTGGAGTACCATCTGGTAAATATGGCATATCTTCTTCTGGTAAAATAAGGGAAATAACACCTTTATTACCATGACGACCTGACATTTTATCTCCAACTTGAATTTTACGTTTTTGAATAATATATACACGAATTATTTTAGAAACGCCAGCTGGAAGTTCATCAGAGTTTTCTTTTGTATATACTTTAATATCATGAACGATACCATCTGCACCATGAGCAACTTTAAGGGAAGTATCTCTAACTTCTCTAGTCTTTTCACCAAAGATAGCATGTAATAATTTTTCTTCACTAGTTAGTTCTTGCATTCCTTTTGGAGTTACTTTACCAACTAGAATGTCTCCTTCATTTACTTCAGTACCAATTCTTACAATACCATTTGCATCTAGATTTTTTCTTGCTTCTTCTGAAACATTTGGAATATCTCTAGTAATTTCCTCTGGTCCTAGTTTAGTATCACGACAATCTATATCATAGTGTTCAATATGTAGTGATGTATAAACATCATCTTTTACTAATCTTTCATTTAATACAACGGCATCTTCATAGTTATAACCATTACATGTCATAAATGCGACAACCATGTTTTTACCTAAAGCAAGTTCACCTTTATCTGTTGATGGCCCATCTGCAATAACTTCTCCTCTATGAACTTTATCGCCTTTTTTAACTATTGGATTATGAGATATATTACTTTCGGCATTACTTCTTTCAAAGTTTGCTAAATAGTATTCATCTTTACCCTTAGCATTTTTAATAACAATCTTTTTAGAGTCAGCATATTCAACTACTCCATCAGCTTTAGCAACAATTGTTGAACCTGAATCTCTAGCAGCAATATATTCAACGCCTGTTCCTACAATAGGAGCTTCTGTTTTAAGTAGTGGTACTGCTTGTCTTTGCATGTTTGAACCCATTAAGGCACGACGAGCATCATCATGATCTAAGAATGGAATGCAGCTTGTTGTAATGGATACAATTTGACTTGGTGAAACATCTATATAGTTAACTTCACTACTTTTACATTTAACATTTTCACCATTTAAACGAGCAACTACTTCATCATCTAAAATATTATTATCTTTATCAATATTAATTGTTGCTTGTGAAATATAATAATCTGCTTCTTCATCTGCAGTTAAATATACTACTTCATCAGTTATATGTTTATTTACTACTTTTCTATATGGAGTTGTAATAAAACCATATTCATTAATTTTAGCATAAGAAGCAAGGGAAGTAATTAAACCTATGTTTGCTCCTTCTGGAGATTCAATCGGACAAATACGGCCATAGTGAGATACGTTAACATCTCTAACATCCATACCAGCACGGTCTCTAGATAGTCCGCCTGGCCCTAAAGACGAAAGACGACGTTTATCAGTTAACTCCGCAATTGGGTTAATTTGATCCATGAACTTAGATAACTGACTTGATCCAAAGAATTCTTTTAAAGCAGCTGTAACAGGTCTAATATTAATTAATGATTTAGGTGTTACAGCATCTATTTCTTGAGTAGTCATTCTTTCACGAATAACTCTTTCCATACGAGCCATACCTACTCTAAATTGTCCTTGAATTAATTCTCCAACTTGACGTACACGTCTATTACCTAAGTGATCTATTTCATCAATGCTCCCAATATCATCAAGTAAGTTTAAATAATAACTTACTGCCGCATAGAAATCACTAATAGTTAATCTTTTTGAATCAATACTTTGATCATTACCTATAATCTTAATTTTATTTTTTTCATCATTAACATCTTTAACTATAACTTCTTGAACTTTATTAAATTCATCTAATTCTTCATTGATAGTTACTTCTTTAACGTTTAGTCCTTTTTCAAAATAAGGTCTTAATTCTTCTAAACGTTTCTTGTCAATTTTTTCGCCTTCTTTAGCGATAATTTCCTTACCATCTTTTAAGTTTTGAGCAAGGGTTTGACCTAATAATCTATCTAGTACGTTTAATTTTTTATTAAATTTATAACGTCCAACTCTAGCTAAATCATATCTAAAGCGATCAAAGAATCTTACGATTAATTGGTTTTTAGCACTATCAAGAGTTGCTGGTTCACCTGGTTTTAATTTTTCATAGATTTCAATTAATGCTTCATCAGTATTTTTAGTACTATCTTTTTCTAAAGTGTTTTGAATGAATCTATTTTCACCAAATACTTCTTTAATTGATTCATCACTAGATAAACCTAAGGCTCTAAGCATGGTTGTAACAGGCACTTTTCTAGTTCGATCAATTCTAACATAGATTACATCTCTAGCATCTAATTCAAATTCTAACCATGTTCCTTTATTGGGAATTATTTCTCCAGAAACAACATGGCGTCCATTTTTATCTATTTCTCTTTTAAAGTAAATAGATGGACTTCTTACTAATTGTGATTGAATAACTCTTTCTACACCATTAATAATAAAGGTTCCAGCTTCTGTCATTAAAGGCATATCACCTAAAAAGACTTCTTGCTCTTTAACTTCCCCTGTTTCGTGGATAAATACTCTTGCTTGAACTTTTAAAGGAGCTGCATATGTTACCATACGTTCCTTAGATTCCTTAATTGAATATCTAGGCTCATCAAAAGAATAATCACCAAATTCTAGTGATATATTTCCGGTGAAACTTTCAACAGGAAACAAGTCATCAAAAACTTCCTTTATTCCACTTTCTAGAAACCATTGATATGATTTCTTTTGAATATCTAATAAATCTGTAAGCTCAAAGTTGTTCGTAGTTTTAGAGAAAGTAACTCTTTCCCTATGGTCACCAAATTTTGCTGTTTTGTATGCCACTTATTTTCACCCCAAACAATATATTTTTTAGAATTCTTTTCCTCTAATTAGAGGGACAGTTCCAATCTAAAATTCTATCAAAAAAAAGATCCTTATGTCAATGGATTTTTAGTAAAAACAACATAAAAGCCACAATTTTTTTCTAAAACCTTTACTTCAGCGATATTCTTAAGATTTTTTATTACAGTTTTAACCCCATGATTAGTTCTCATTACAAACCATAACTGGCCATCTTTAGTTAAATGATTAAATGCATCATTTATAATAGTTAGATAAACTTTCTTACCAGCCCTAATTGGAGGATTAGTAATAATAACATCATAGATATCATGTACATTTTCATAAATATTAGAAACAAAAACATTACCATCAGCCTTATTTTCTTTTAAATTCATCTTAGTTAAATGAATAGCACGATTATTAATATCAATCATATCAACACTAGCGTTCATTATTTTATTTAAAGATATACCAAGAAAACCAATACCACATCCAACATCTAAAACTTTTTTATTTTTATTACCATATTTAATATAAGTTTCTAATAATAACTTACTACCCTCATCTATTTTATCTTTAGAAAAAATACCTAAGTCACTATAAAACTTTAAATTATAATTATCATATTTATAGTTTAAAACTCTAAGTTCACTTTTTAAATTTTCATTATTATCAAAATATTGCATAATTCACATCCTTAAAGACAAAACCTTATCCGAAGATAAGATTATAAAGTTACATCAAGTGCCGATGTTCCGTCAAACCAAGTTATATTTTCATCACACCAAGCTTGCGTTGGTTCATTGCCAGCACCAAATGTTGCAGTTAAATCTATAACTAAAATGTTATCAGTTAGGAAATCAAAGGTATCTGGAACAGCAATTATATCACCGTCATTAAGAGAAAGAAAAGATGTTTTATATTCACTTTTTGATACATAAGCTGTAGCAGAAGTTACATTGCTTTTTAATCCAATAGTCATTGTTTGAGTGGTTGTAGTTGGTGTATATATAAAGGAATATTTTTTTGAATAATAAGTATTACTCCAATATGGACCAGCAAATGAAATGTTTGTATCAGCCGAACTAACTGTTAAAGCAGATTCTCCATCTACAGTTAAACTGGAATTATAAATTGATAAATATAATGTATCATTACTATAATTATAGTAACTCGAATCAATTAATACATTAGAAGATACATAATATTTATGACCTACAATAGCAGTAAATTGCTGATAAATATTATTAAAATCATAATCATAAGACCACGACTTGACAAAACACGCTGAATGACTTCCACCATCATCTAACCATGTAGAATTATAAACTGAAGTATGATCGCCCAATGTATTTGTCGGTGTTGATGTTATCGTACTACTCCACCCATTCGTTCCATTTTCAAATCCCCCATTTGCTATAAGATTAGTTATAGTATATCCTGCTTTGTTAATTCCTATTTTAAAGGAAAAGTTTTTACCTTTATCTGTTTCTTGACTTACGTTTAAATTATTATAATATACATTTAGGGTATATACTTGAGTGGTATTACCTGCTATGGTTACTTTACTATTTAAAGTAGTTGTTGTACTTGGTAAATTCATTTTAGATATACTAGCGCCATTATTAGTACTTGTTAATTCAATAGATATACTTTCATCTAATAAGTTATTACTTACATCATATAAATATAGACTATATTCACCGGCTACTCCTCCTTTATTAATTACACTAAAGGTTTTAGTTGCACTCCAACCAGGGAATATATTGGTGGCATTTATTTGACTGGTTCCTTCTTTAAATTCTATTGTTAAGTTAGCAGCCTCACCAGTAATAGTACTTGCTGTTTCATTATTACTTACTTGTGAAATAAAGAAAGCATATGATAGACTTACAACTGCTACCATAAATATTACGACTCCTATAATGGTAAAATATATATTTTTAGTTTTTCTTACATCTTTCATTTAGCATCACACCCTATAATTAATTATATCATTATTAAAGCAAATAAAAAAGAGGAAATTCCTCTTTTTTTATAATCGTTAAATTAGTTTAAAGCGTCTTTTAATTTGCTTCCAGCTTTGAATGTAATAGCCATTTTAGCAGGAATATGTAATTTTTCTTTAGTTAATGGATTAATACCATCTCTTGCAGCACGTTTTTTAGCAGCAAATGTACCAAAACCAACTAAAGCAACTTTTCCTTCTTTTTTAAGACCTGCTTCAATTCCTTCTAAAGTAGCATTTAAAGCACGCATAGCATCTGCTTTAGAAAGTCCAGCTTTTTCAGCAATAATTTCTACTAATTCTTGTTTTGACATAACGATTACCTCCCATTTTTTAATATTTTTTATAGGTATTTACCCTACAAGTATAAATTATCAGAAAACCCTTTAAAATGCAAGTAAAAACCAATAAAAAAGCGTATTTTTTATAAAAAGTTACGCTTTATTTACAATTATAATACTATTGCGATTAAATTATTAGATCCCTTGTTAACAATCTTTGTTACAGTATTAGATAATTTATATCTAGTATTTTCTGGCATCATTGATAGTTTAGCTTGAATTCCTTCTTTAACTATGCAATCTAAACTTCTACCAAATATTTCACTTTTCCATATACTTGATGGATCTGTTTCATAGTCTTTCATAATGTAATTAATTAGTTCTTTACTTTGTAGTTCAGTTCCAATAATTGGTTCAAATGTGCTTTCGACATCTACTTTCATTAAATGAATGGATGATGCGACTGCCTTTAATTTAACTCCATAGCGAGATCCTTGTTTAATAATTTCTGGTGTTGATAGTTTCATATCTGATAATGTTGGATAAACAATACCATAGCCAGTTGATTTTGCCATTTTAAGTGCTGATTTAATACTTGCTGTTTCATCCTTATCACTAGAGTATTCCATAAATATTTTAAGTAAACTACTTTTATTTAGAGTCATTCCTCCTAAAACTTCTTTTAAGGTTTCATTATATAGTTCATCAGACGAATCTAAATTTAAAGTTACAATACCACTTGAGGCATCTACATTAGATATATATGCTTTAGATATATAAGCACTGTCATCATAATAACTTATAATTTTATCTACATCTTTTAGTTTACTAATACTAGTCATACTTTCTTTTATTTTTTCTAAATAATGCATTTTTACTTTATGGTTATTATCTAGTTCATGAATCCACTTTGGCATATTTACTTCAACATCTAGTACAGGGAACTCATAAAGTGCGGTTTTTAGAGCATCAAGCATATCTCTTTCGCTCATTTCATTAATATTAATTGGTAATACCGGCACTTCATAGTTTTTAGTTAAATTATCTGCTAGTTTTATAGTTTCTTCATTTGTTGGATGGGTTGTATTTAGAATTACTATAAATGGTTTATTAATTGATTTAAGTTCAGTTATTACTTTTTCTTCGGCTTCCATATATTCACCTCTAGTAAATTCAGAAGTGCTTCCATCAGTGGTTATGACTATACCAATGGTTGAGTGGTCTTTAATAACTTTTTCAGTGCCAATTTCGGCAGCTTCTACAAATGGTATTTCTTCATCATACCATGGAGTTTTAACTAGTCTTGGATTGCCTAATTCATCTTCATAACCATTACTTGCTTTAATGACATAACCAACACAATCAATTAGTTTAATATTAGTACTAAAATCATCTATAGTAATTTTAGCCCCTGTTGAAGGCACAAACTTTGGTTCCGTGGTCATAATGGTTTTACCAGGAGCAGACTGAGGAATTTCATCTATACATCTTTTTTTTAAGTCCTCATCTTGTATATTAGGAACAACTAATGTTTCAATTACCTTCTTAATAAAAGTTGACTTACCAGTTCTAACTGCACCCACTACCCCTAAGTAAATTTCCCCTTTACCCCAGGCAGAGATGCTACTAATTATCTCTTTTTTTTCCATACTTTGTCCTTTCATTTAAAATGTATGAAAAAAGTTTTAATCTAAGAACTACTTTTTAGTATCTTTTAGCTTAGCTGTTTCTTTATATTCATAATTTAATCTATTTTGTTTGGTAACAACAGATTCTCCTAAAATTTCTTTCTATATCTTCCTTTGCTACTTTAGCTGCATGCCCACCCATTTTTTATATATTTCATTAGTAAGAATTGCATATTCTTTACCATCAGTTATTCCATTTTCTTGCCAAATATCAGTTAATTCTTTTCTATCTTGAATTCCTTTCAATCTTTTTGCAATCCATTTTTCATCAATTCTCTCACGTCCAAGACTAGCAAGCCACTGCTTAATAGGTTCAGTATTTTTACCTGGTATTGATTCAATTATTCTAAACATTCCTTCAATATCAACTACATCTGTTAATCTATATTTACCATCTTGGGCTTTAAGTTTCAAAGCGTTACAATTTGTAACGGTTTCATTTCCTTCATATTTAAGCCTTTTTTTTCATAACTTTCCAATAAACTTGTGAGTTTTCACTCTCTGATAAAATTCCAACAACATCAACAACACTGATATAATATTTTTCTTTATCCCATACGGTTCTAATTGTTTCATTATTAAACATTTTGTTTATTAGATGCATTTTATCATGATTCATTCTTTTCCTCATTCTTTGTTTCTGATTCAGATAAACCCCCTTTAAATCTTTTATATTCAAAAAATGATACATTTAAATATCATTTTTCTTCTTTTAAATTACTAATTAGTCCATAATTAGTTAAATCAATTTTATTTAATAATTCTTTTAATTCGTTTAAGTTAAGTAAGTTAACAAAAGATGCATCTTCATTTATATCAATATTAAATTCCATAATATTATCTGCATAAGAAACTAAAATACTTTTATATCTTTCATTTCTTAAGATATTATTTACAATAGATTCTTTTTTCCAAATATTAAAGCTTTCTTCATCAAAGTTTAAATTATTAATAACTTCTAATACTTTATTTTTAAATAATTCTTTATCTTTAATGAATAAACTAATAAACATATAATAATAGCCATTAACTTTCATATAAGATATATCAATATTATACATACTATATTTATTTTTAATCATATATTTAGATAAACTAGATGTACTACTAAAGTTTTCTCTAGTAATATAATTACGATAATAATCTAATTTTAACTTTTCTAAAGGGGTAAAAGAATCTAAATTAAATTTAAATATCATAGTTACTTTATCATCTTCTTTATTACTATATAAAGTTATGTCTCTATTTTTTATTTCTTTGGTTTCTTTTTTAGTTAGTAAAGTAACATTTGGATATACTCTATTTAAGCTATCATAAGTGTTTTCTATTAATTTAATTGTTTTTTCTAAGTTAAAGTTACCACCTATTAAGATTGTTTGATTACTAGGAATATAGAAAGCATCATAAATATTTTTAATATAGTCATAGTCAAATGAATTAATTAATTCTTCTGTTCCTATTACACTTTCAAAGCCATCAGCATTTACATAGTTTTTAAAAAATTCTTGCCAGTTTTTCTTATAAGGTTTTCCTTCATTGTTTCTTATTTCTTCGATAATAGCGTGCTTGGTATCAGAAATATCTTTTTCATTAAAATAAGGGGTATTTATATAATATATTAAATCTTTTAAATAATTATCAAAATGATATACACATTCTATATAAAAGCATGTTTGATTATGATTAGTTGAACCATTAAAAAATAATGAATCACTACTAAATTTTTTATATAAATTACCTATCTTTGTATGTTCAATAACTAAATGTTCTAAATAATGAGCAGTTCCATCTTTAATAATATATTCATTATTATCTATTTTAAATCTTTTATTAAAACCACCATAGTTAATAATTAGTTTTGCATATGCAGTATGAACAGTATTATCTTTATAATATATAACTTTAATACCATTTTTAAGTGTTATTACTCCATAATTATTCATTAATCATCACACCCCTTTATTACAATAGTTGAAGTGAATTCTACTCTATTTAGAAAGTCTATAAATTCTAATGGAGTTATTTCACTAAACATTTTAATATCTTTGGAAATAGATGGTAAATCAAAATATTCTATTCTAAATTTTCTAAATTTATAAAAATAGTTATCACTAGATCTTATTTTATTAAT
>CAVIQT010000026.1:0-4229 GCA_963645165.1 Phocaeicola vulgatus | reverse complement strand
AAATTAAAGCAAAAGAATTTGTATATTTTTATTGTTCAACTACTTCTAAGAGTATAGATGGAGTACTTGTTGATACTTTAAAAAGTTATGGTGATTTATTTGATATAGATTTAACTTTAGATAATAATGAAATATTAAAAACTATTGGTATAACTGGCTGCCATGGGATGATTATTACGGGAGTTAATTTAGTAAATGGTAAATCAACAAAATGGAAAATAGAAAATAGCTGGGGTTGTAAATCAGGTAATCAAGGTTACTGGATTGCTACTGATCAGTGGTTACGTAAATATGTTTTTAAAGTTGTTATTAATAAAAAATATTTAACTGAAAGAGAACTTTCTTATTTAGAAAAAGAACCAATTAAAATAGAATATTATGATACTAAGTTTTAAATATAGCTTAAATAAAAATACTTAACTAGATAAATGTCCTAATCAATAATTACTTTTTTTACATAGTATACACTAGAAAAGGAAGTGTATTATTATGTTTAGGGATAATCGTTGTATGGATAAAGAGATAATGAATCAAAAAACAAATAAAGTAGGAGATATGCCATATTCTGAAGTAGAATGTGCTCCTATATATGAGTGTCCATGTGAAAGAGTATGTCACCGTGAAATAAATCATATGGTAAGACATATTCAACCAATTAATACTCGTATAATTAATCATCATATATATCGTCATTTATATGAACCTTATTTTACTTGCTGTGAAGAAAATGAAGTATGTAATATTTATGATCAAAATTCATGTTCTAAGAATAATTAATGTAAATTAATTGTCCATATTTTAATTAAAGTATGTTTAGTTTTATAATTTAGTTGTATATTAGTATTGTAGGAGTGTGATACGATGTTATATCCATCAATAGATAAAATATTAAATACTGTGGATTCTAAATATCGTTTAGTTCATATTATTGCTCAAAGAGCTAAACAAATGGAAGAAACTAAACATTATCAATTGCCTGAAAGAGAATATAAAAACAAGAAAGAATTAGGCAGAGCATTAGAAGAATTAGAAAAAGGCTTAATTAAATATAGTTAATTAATTCTTTTTTTATTTACTAGATAAACTAAATTATTTATGTTAACCTATTATTAGAGAATATGAGTGATTAAATATGTATAAATTAAATTATTTTAGAAAATATGATGCTTTTAAAGATTTTCCTTATACTGATCTTATTGAAAAGATATTACCAAAAGATTTAAATTTACCAGTTAGTGAAGAATATGATTTAACAGAGAAGTTATATAGTGCTTATTTAGAGGGTAAGAGTTTAGGGTTAAGTAATGATAATATAGAAAAAATATTAATTATTATAACTAGAAGTGTATGCTCTGGTGTTTTAGCATCAGAAAATGAAATGCCTTTTTATATTGGAGATATATTAGATGAACTTCTAAATAATGAATTATTTTTAAAAAAAGAAAGTTATGAAACTGGTTTTTTCTCTGTTTTAAGAAGAATGTATAAATATATAATTTCTTTAAAAGAAGATATAGTATCTAAAAAATATTATGCTGCTTTAAAAGATTTTGCTTTAATAAATAGATATCTTTTAGCTGAAAGTATTACTGATGAAATGAGTAAAGAGGAAAAGAAAAGGGAACTTGAAAAAATATATGGGATATCTGATAGATGTTTTTTATCTTCTTATTATGAAAGAATGGATAATAAGAAATATAAGGATATTAGATATTTAAAATTAGATGAAGAATTACATATACCAATATATTCTTTTATTTGTAATTTATTTAGTATTTATTTTGCTGATTTTATGTATGGTTTTTATAAAGAAAATAATTATTTATATAGGGCAGTAAGTGATGATTTTTCTCTTTATTATTTAAATGGAATAACTATTTTAGCATATAGGTATGAAGATAGTGTTAATATAAGTTTTAAATTTATTAATAATTATATAGGCATGAAAAATTATAGATATTATGCACTTGTTTTAAATTCTAAAGTAAGTGAATCACTTATAAGGCGTAGTATTTATTTAAAGTGTGATGATGTAACTGGGCAAAAAGCTGATTTAATTTGTCCAGAGGAGTTTTTAGATGCATCATTATTTGAACATGTTAATAAAGAAGTAGGAAATGATGAGGCTTTAAGATTATTAAATAAGAATGGTTTAGTTATTGATAAGAATGATTTAAATAAAATATGGTATCTTTATGATGGCAGGGTTATAAAGAATCCTAAAATGGTAGAAAATATAAGAGTGAAAGATATCAATGATTATGAAACTTTAAGAAAAATATTATCATTATCTGGTGAAAAAAGAGAAAAATATATATCTAAAATTTTTGCTACATCTAAGGGAGTTGCAACAAAGGAATTTAGAGAAAGTGATAGTAATATATCATTTAATAATGAGAATAATAAAAAAGCATATATTGACTGATTTAGGACAAACATTATTGATTTTGTTTTTAAAGTATAATATACTTGTATAGAAGATAAGATAAGGAGTTTATATATTATGAATAATAAAACAACAACAGCATTATATAGCATTATAGGAACAATATTTACAATTGCGATAGTAAGTTTAGGAGTATCTTATGCGTTTTTTAGCGCAAAGGTTACTGGAAGTGAGACAACATCTACAATTGTTGCTGATGCAGGTACTTTAAATATTACTGTAGGCGGAGGGAATGCAATTACAGCAAAAAATATATTACCAGATAGTACGAATGCGTGGGGAAGTAAAACTATTACAATAACTGGCACCAATACAACTGACAAACAAATGAAATATCAAATGAAATTAGCAGTGGATTATAATACTTTTACTACTACAAAAATGAAGTATACTCTTAAAAGTAATAATAATGATAGTAATGGTGGAATAATTACTGCAGTTTCTACTGCAACTGAGATTACAGCAGCTGCTGGTGGAACCCAAATAATTGGTGGAACTACAAAATATGGATATTTTGTAAATGCTTCAGATAAAAAACATACTTATGTTTTAGAAATATTTTTCCCTGAAACAAATACTGATCAAAGTGCAGATATGGGTAAAAAGTTTGGTGCTCATGTAGTTGTAGAAGGTTTACAAGTTACTAGTTAATAAATAGGTTAAGGTTTAGACTATGCAAATAGTCTTCTTTTTATTTTATTTAATTTATGTTAATATAAGTAAGAAGAGATGATTAAGATGAATGATTTAAAAGTAGTATTTATGGGAACTCCTATTTTTAGCGTTCCAATACTAGAAAATTTAATAAAAAATACTAATGTTATTGGGGTAGTAACAAGCCCAGATGCTTTTGTAGGAAGAAAAAAAGTGCTTACCGCGTGCCCTGTAAAAGCGCTTGCTTTGGATAATGGAATATCTGTTTTTTCGCCAGAGAGTATAAAAAAAGATTATGATTTTTTAGTAAAATTAAAGCCAGATATTATAATAACTTGTGCTTATGGACAAATTGTTCCAGAAGAAGTTTTAAATATACCACCACTTGGCTGCATTAATATTCATGCTTCATTACTTCCTAAGTATAGAGGCGGAGCACCAATTCATCACGCTATTATGAATAATGAAAAGTGGACAGGTATAACTCTTATGTATATGGATAAAGGTATGGATACAGGAGATATTATTACAAGCAGTAAAGTAGAAATAACTGATGATGATAATTTAGAAACTTTATCAAATAAACTTAGTAATTTAGGAAGTAATATGATTATTGAAAATTTACCTAGTATTATTAATCATACTAATAAGAGAGAAAAACAAAATAATGATGAGGCAACATTTGCTAAAATTATTAAAAGAGAAGATGAACATTTAGATTTTAATGATACATCTATTAATATATATAATAAAGTAAGAGCATTAGCGCCAGTGCCACTTGCATATTTTATAATGGATGATATGGAATATAAAATTGGTAAATGTGAAATTGTAAATGGTAGTGGAAAAGTTAGTACAATAATTAATGAAGATAAAGACTCATTTACAATTAAATCTATAGATGGGGCAATAAAGGTAACTCTAATAAAACCTAAGGGGAAGAATTTAATGAGTGTTAAAGATTTTAAAAATGGTTATAAAAATTCTTTATTAAATAAGGTGATTTCATGAAAAAAGAAAAGAAAACATTTAAAGAAAAATGGAATACTCCTGATGGAAAGATAATTATTAAATTTAAATTATGGGCTATTTTCTTTGGAATAATTTATTTATTTGCATTTATTAGTGC
>CAVIQT010000025.1:9905-17196 GCA_963645165.1 Phocaeicola vulgatus | reverse complement strand
TTATTATTGTGGTGGTAATTTGTATATTATTAATTTTTATAATTACGTTGTTTGCAACTAATGAATTAAAAGTAAAAAATGATAATAATGATGCAGAAAAGTCTACTAAAATAATAACATCTGAAGGTACTAATAAAATAACAACTACAACTACGTCATCATCTATTGATATGCAAAAATGGCTTAAAGAAAATGAATTTGAATTATATAATAGTAGTGATGTTGATTATACAAAATCATTTAAAACATACACTATTGATATGAATTTAAAAGATTTTAAGGAATTAAACTATGAAAATGTTTCAAAAGGTAATTATCCGGATAAATGGAAATTTTCTAAGGATAAAATAGAACTTTTTGGTAGTACTGATAGTGAGATGCTTACTATTTCAACTAATTATGAAAAAGCCTTATATAAAGAAACTCCTACTGAGGGAGATAGTCCTACTTATGATATAATTGTATTTTATCATGATAAAAACATAAAATTTTATCATACTGCTGAGTATTGTAATGAAAAGTTTGCTATCACAAAAACAGTTAACTATGTAAATAGTAGTGAAGTATATTATAATGAGGGTTTAAGTTTTTTTGATGGAAACTGTAGTGAATCAGGATTATCTGGAATGTATTTAAAAAATAGTAGTGGAGATTATTATAATTTAGTTGATAATAATATTATATATAAAAAAGATTTACTTAATAATGTATTATGGCATGGTTCTAGCATTATAATAAATAATCAAAATGAAGTTTATTATCGTAGCAAAAAAGTAGAAAATTTAAAATTTTTGTCACTAATTTATGAAGAAGATCTTACTGGTGGAAATGATAGTATTGCTGGAATAATTTCTTCTGACTATTATTATTACCAAATAAGTTTTGGGAAATTAGAACGAAAGAAAATAAAGAGTATTTATATTACTAAAAAAGAAATAGAAGAAAGAAATTCTAAGCCTCATATTGTAATGGAATTTGAAGATGGAACATATTCTGATAATGATTTGATTAAAGATTTTGTTGCTGATATAAATTATTTAAAAAATTTATAATAAACTAAAATAAAAGAAAATAATCTTTTATTTTTTTGTATTAATAAAGACTACTGACTTTTTTTAAAAAGTTTGATAGAATATTCTCATGGAATTGGTTTATGTGGGAAAAATTGTTAATACTTTTGGAATTAAAGGCGAACTAAAAATAGTTAGTCGTTTTGAGATGGCTAAAAGAGTATTTATTAAAGGTAACCACTTAAATGTTAATAAGACTGATTATGAAATTACTAATGTTAGATTTCATAAAAATAATTATTTAGTTGAACTTAATAATATTAAAGATATTAATAAGGTAGAGTATTTAATTAATGAAGATGTTTATTTTGATAAGAATAGTTTAAATCTTGGTTTAAATGAATATTTAATTGAAGAACTTTTAAATTATAAGGTTATTTCTAATAATAAAGAAATTGGAGTTGTTACTTCTTATGATGATAATAAGATAAATCCTTTAATTAAGGTAAATAATAAGTTTTATATTCCTATTAAGGGAAACTTTATATTAAGGGTTGATAAAATAAATAAGGAAATTATAGTAAGTGATATTAGGGGGTTAATGTTATGAAAATAAGTATTTTAACATTATTTCCTCGTATGTTTGATGGTTTTTTATCTGAATCTATTATTAAAAGAGCTTTAGAAAAAAATTATGTTCAAATAGAGGTAATTAATTTTAGAGATTATTCTTCTTTACCAAATAAGATGGTTGATGATACACCATATGGTGGTGGTAGTGGGATGGTTTTAAGATGTGAACCAATATTTGAGGCGATTGATGCGATAAAAACTAAAGACTCTCATATTATTTTAATGTGCCCAACAGGTAAGACATTTAATGAAAAAAAAGCATATGAATTAAAAGATTATAAACATTTAATTATTATTTGCGGTCATTATGAGGGATTTGATGAGAGGATTAAAACTCTAGCAGATGAAATAATTTCAATTGGTGATTATGTTTTAACTGGTGGGGAGCTGCCTGCTATGATTATAACTGATGCGATCACTAGACTACTTGATGGCGTAATAAATAAGGAAAGCTTAGAAAGTGAAAGTTTTAAAGATAATTTATTAGATTATCCTGTTTATACTAAACCTAGTGAGTACCGAGGTATGAAAGTACCAGATATATTATTATCGGGTAATCATCAAAAAATTGACTCTTATAGGCAAGATGAAAGAATAAGAGTTACGAAAGAAAAAAGAAATGACTTATTGGGGGAATAGTTATGTATGTATTATGTAAAACTAGTAAAAAATATAAAAGTGATGATATTTTAACTTTAATTGGTTTTAATATAACACTTAAGAAAAATAAAATATGTCTTATAAATCCTAAGTTAACTGATGAAATTATAAAATTAAAATATAGTTCATCTTTTGAAAAATTAGTTGCTAAAATATTATTATTTTTAGATAGTAATCCTGATGAAGATGGAGCAGGTTATTTGTTAGATGAGTTAGCAAGAGAGTATGCAGTATTTTTAAATAAATATGAGAAGTATCTTTCTTTAAATGAGATAAATAAATATACTAGAAAAATAAGATTGCTTGAAAGTGAATTAAAGTTATATTCATATAAGATGGTAAAGACAGAAACTAAAGGGCGCAGATTGTAAAGCACTTGCGTAAGGTAAGTTTTTTTGATATAATCTATTTGCTTATTAAAAAAAGCTCCTTAAATCCGCTAGATTTAACTATGATTTAAGTGAAATATATAAGAAAGGATGTATGTACGTATGAGTTTATTAATTGATAAGATTAATAAGAAACAAATTAAACCTGACACACCGGCATTTCAAGTTGGAGATATTGTTAGAGTTGACGTTTGGATTAAAGAAGGAAAAAAAGAAAGAATTCAAGCATTTGAGGGTATTGTAACATCTATTAAGGGTGGTTCTGTATCTAAAAGATTTACTGTAAGAAAGAAAAGCGGTAATGTTGTAGTTAAGAGAGTATTCCCAGTTAACTCACCAATTATTGATAAAATTACAGTAGTTAAGAAGGGTTCTGTAAGAAGAGCTAAGTTAAACTTCTTAGATGGAATGTTAAAAGAATACAAAGTAAAGGAAAGAAATTAATCTTTCTTTTTATTATGTTTTGATTTATTATTAACATGGAGGTGAGTAAGATAAATGAAAAATAAGAAAGTTATTATGATAGTGGTTTTGGTTATTTGTTTATTACTTTTATTATTTGTTATGATTTTTATGAATAATAAAGATAATTTAAAGAAAGATGATTTTAATGATGATATTACTATAAAGGAAATACAAAAGGATAGTAGTGGTTTAGAGATTGATTATACTAAAGAATATACTATTTATAATATAGATATGGGATTATCCAATTTTAAGGATATAAGTTTAATTAAAAATGATGAAAATATTTTAAAGGAAATGGGTGCTAAAGTAGAGTTTGTAGATGATAATATTAATTATTATGGTAATGATAAAGTATTATTTTCTTTTAAAAATAGTGATAAGGTTTTATATAATCTATATGATGTTGGTAGTGAGTATTTAAATACATTTATTTTATATGATAATAATTGTATAAAAGTGTATAAAGTATTATCATCAGAGGATAGTTATGTAGAAAAGACTATATTATCATCTAATAATGAAATAGGGGTTAATTGGAATTTATCTTCTAATAATATTGATTTTAGTGATATATATTTAAAAAATGAAGATGGTGAGTTTAGTAATTTTAATGATAATACTATTATTTATAGTAAAGATTCTTTAGAAAATGTTATATGGTATAAAGATAATATAGTGGTAAATAAAGATAAGGAAGTTTATTATCGCGGTAAAAAGATTAATGGTTTAAAATTTTTGGCGGTTATTATGGAAGATGATGCTGATGGTTTGTTTGTTAATGGTGTAGTTTCTTCTGATAATTATTATTATACTTTTAATAAGGGAAATGTAGAAAAGAAAAAAATTCAAAATATGGTTACTAAAGTAGGTGATATTAATTTATCTGATATTACAAATGTAAGTGTTCAAATTACATTTACTGATGGAACTAGTTTAGAGAATGATTTTTCTATGTATATTGGTAAAATAAATTATTATAAAAATTTGTAAGATATAGTAATAATAAGAAAATAATGATAAATTTATTCATATACATTTCTTCTTGCTAATATAAAAATAAACGTGTTATAATACTAGTGAGTTTTGAAGGGAGGGAAAAAACAATGACTAAGGTAGAAGTAAAAAATGGAAATATTGACAATGCTTTAAAAAGATTTAAGATTAAAGTTGCCAGAAGCGGTGTCCCTTCAGAAATTAAGAAACACAAATGTTATGAAAAACCTGGAGTTCGTAGAAGAAACGAATTAAAAGAAATGATTAAAAATTCTCGTAAAAAAAATCGTAATAGAGATTAGAAAGGATTTTTATGTTTGAACAAATAACAAAAGATTTAACATCAGCTATGAAAGATAGAGATAGTTTTAAATTATCTGTGCTTAGAATGTTAAAGAGTAGTTTAAAAAATGAAGAAATAAATAAAAAGAGTCCTTTAACTGATGAAGATGTTTTATCAGTAATAAAGAAACAAGTTAAAATGAGAAAGGATTCAAGGGATGAATATCTTTCTTATAATAGACAAGATCTTGCGGATTCTTTAGAAAAAGAAATTGAAATACTTAATGCTTATTTACCTAGAGAGTTAACTAAAGAGGAGTTAGAGAAAGTTATAGATGAAACTATAGATGAACTAAAACCTGATGGTTTAAAGGGTATGGGTATGGTTATAAAGGCAGTATCTAATAAATGTGGTGTTACTGCGGATATGAAATTAGTAAGTTCAATAGTAAAAGAAAAATTAAGTTAGTGCTTAATTTTTTTTGAATTTCATGAATATTAAATTGACATCTCTGCCTAATTATAGTACAATTTTCTTGTTGGTATGGAGTAGTACTCAAGAGGCTGAAGAGGCGCCCCTGCTAAGGGTGTAGGTCGGGTAACCGGCGCGAGAGTTCAAATCTCTCCTGCTCCGCCATTTAATTTAGTTATAATTTTTGGTTAAAATGCCAATTTTAGACTAGTATTTTTAATTTTTTATGTTATAATGAATAAGTACTCAGTTTTGCCCAGTTAGCTCAGTTGGTAGAGCAACTGACTCTTAATCAGTGGGTCTAGGGTTCGAATCCCTAACTGGGCACCAATTTTTATTTCATTACAAATGGGCTTGTAGCTCAGCTGGTTAGAGCGCACGCCTGATAAGCGTGAGGTCGATGGTTCAAGTCCATTCAGGCCCACCATTTGTATTGGCCCGTTGGTGAAATGGTTAACACACATGCCTTTCACGCATGCATTTATGGGTTCGAACCCCGTACGGGTCACCAATTTGAAAGTTAATTCCTTTATTAGGAATTTTTTTGTTATATATAAAAACAGGAAATAATAAATTTCCTGTTAATAAACTTCTGCTTTAATAATATCTAGAATATCTTTAATATAAGAAATATAGTCAGTACCATTTTTACTATCTTCTTCTGATAGAGTAAGTAGTCTTTCAATTACTTGAGTAGTTGCACCACTTTCTTTTAAACTTTTAATAGTATCATTTTCTTCCATGTTATCTAACATAAATAGGTAAGTATTTTCTTTAGATGTAAAATATTTTTTTGCTTTACTAATATTTGTATTAGAGTTTTCATCTTCAGTGCTTACACTAATTACTTCAAAACCATATTTTTCTAAAAATTTAAAGGCATTACTAGCAACGATAATTGTTTTATTACTAGCATTATCAGCCATTAGACTTAGTTCGGCATCTATTTCTGATATTTGAACTTTTAAATCATCATATTTTTTATCTATATTATCTAAAATAGTTTTATTAGTAATATATTCTTTTAAATTATTTTTTATATTAGTCATCATCATTAAAAAGTTAGCAGGGCTAAGCCATAATTCACTAATATCACTTTTTACTTCTAATCCTTGAGATACATCAATAATATCCATTTTTTTATTTTTATTTAATAAATCAGCTGCGATATCTTTTTCAGACGATAATCCATTATAAATAAATAAATCACCTTTACTAAAATCATTTAATTTTTTATTAGATATTTCATAAGTATCAACATCAACACCATTAGGGTAAATACTATTTATTTCTGAATAATCTTCATATAAGTATTTAGTAATATAAGTTATAGGATATACTGTAGTATAAATTGAAATATTTTCATAATTATCTTTTTTAATGCAGCCAGTTAGACATAACATTATCATAGCTAATAATATAATCTTTAATTTTTTTATCATAAATTCTCCTTTAAGGGGTCATATCCATATTTACCAAATGGATGACATTTTCCTAATCTTTTTATTCCTAACCATAATCCTTTTAATGTACCATATTTTATTATTGCTTCTTTCATATAAGTAGAACAAGTAGGGGTAAACCTACAATATTTATGACATTTAAGTGGCATACTTTGGTACAAATTAATTAATTTAATTAGTAATTTTTTCATCTTTCACCTTTTATAATTTTACTACAATTTTATGTAATTTAAAAGAACTTTTAAAAAAACTAGAAAATGCCCTTATTTTAAGTTATAATTGATAAGGGTATGGTGATTAAAATGGATTTATCAAAATACAATGTAGATGCTGATAATAAGATATTAAGTGTTGCTTTAACTCATACTTCTTATGCGAATGAGCATAATTGTGAAAGTTATGAAAGATTAGAGTATTTAGGTGATGCAGTATTAGAGCTTATTATTAGTGACTATTTTTATAAAAATACTAGATTAAATGAAGGAGAAATGACTAAGAAAAGAAGTCGTTTTGTTTGTGAAAATGCCCTTTTTGAGTATGCGAAAGAAATAAATTTAGCAGATTATATAAAGGTTGGACATGGTTTAGAGCATACCATTAATGAAACTATTATTGCGGATGTATTTGAAGCAGTTATTGCGTCTATTTATTTAAATAGTGGATTAGCCAAGGCTAAAGAGTTTATTTATGATATTATAGTTCCTTATATAAAAAAAGATGTAGTTTTTTTAAGTGATTATAAGTCTTATTTACAACAGTTAGTACAAACTAATCAGAAAAGTGTTATATATCGTGTAATTAATGAGGAAGGACCTGCTCATGATCGCACTTTTGAGGTTGAAGTTTTAGTGGAAGATATGGTTTATGGCAAAGGTAGTGGTAAAAGTAAAAAGGAAGCAGAACAAAATGCAGCTAAAGATG
>CAVIQT010000025.1:0-9895 GCA_963645165.1 Phocaeicola vulgatus | reverse complement strand
ATTACTAAGAGTGCAGGTGTATTTAAATGAAATTATTAAAAATAAGTTTGCATGGTTTTAAAAGTTTTGCTGATAAAACTACTATTGATATAAAAGAAGGAATTACTGGTATTGTTGGACCTAATGGTTCTGGTAAAAGTAATATTGTTGATGCGATAAGATGGGTATTAGGTGAGCAATCTCTAAAAGACATCAGAGGAGGTAATTCTTCTAAAGATGTCATTTTTAGTGGTTCAAAGTCTAGAGGACCACTTACTAGGTGCTGGGTATCTTTAACTTTTGATAATTCTGATCATTATTTGAATAGTGAGCTTACAGAAATTGAAATTAAGAGAGTTGTTTATATAACTGGGGATAATGAATATTATATAAATAATGATGAGGTAAGATTAAAAGATATTACTAATTTATTTATTGATTCTGGTTCTAGTGTTAATTCTCTTTCTATTATTTCGCAGGGAAAAATTACGGAAATAGTTAATGGTACTTCTTTAGAGAAACGTAAGATAATTGAAGAAACTGCGGGAGTATTAAAGTATAAAAAAAGAAAAGAAGAGTCTTTAAAAAAATTAGATAAAACTAATGATAATCTATCTAAAATAAATTTAGTAATTGATGAGTTATCTATTAATTTAGAGCCTTTAAAAAATCAAGCTGAGGTTGCAAATAAATATTTAGAATATAAAAGGGAACTAACTAATACAGAAATTGCTTTACTTGCTACTGATATTTCTAGTATTAATTCTAGTATTAAAAATAATAAGGAATTAAAAGAATCTTTAACTAATGAACTTAATTCTTTAGATAATGCAAAAACTATTGATAGTGCGAATGTTGATACTTTAAAGCATCGTTTATTAAAAATAGAGGAAGATATATCTTTAAAAAGTGATAATTTATTTAAGTTAACTAAAGTGCTTTCTGATTTAAATAGTGAAAAACAAATAATGTTAGAACGTCAAAAGTATAAAGTTGATGATATTAAACTACAAAATAATATTATTTATTTAAAGGAAAATTCTTTACGTTTAGAAAATAATATTAAGTCATCAGAAAATGAATTAAAAAAGTTAGAGGAAGATAAAAATATTATAGCGGCATCTTTATCTAAGATGGAAAGTGAATATAAAAATTTAATTATAACGAAAAATCTTAATGTTAATAATTTAACTGAGTTAAATAGGGATGAAGAGAAGTTAAAAAATCAAATTGAAATTTTAAAAGAAGCGATTGAAAATGATAATAGATTTCCTTATCCGGTTAGAAGTGTTTTAAATAATACTCGTTTATCTGGTATTCATAATGCTTTAGGAAAACTTATTGAAACGGAAGAAAAGTATGCGGTAGCAGTGGATGTAGCACTTGGTTATAATGCTAGTGTGGTAGTTACTGATAATGAAGAGCGCGCGAAAGAGGCGATTAATTATTTAAAACAAAATGGACTTGGTAGAGTTACTTTTTATCCTTTAAATATTATTAAACCTAAGGGAATTGATCCTAATACTTTATCTAAAATAGTAAATGTGGATGGTTTTATTGGTTCTGCTGATAGTTTAGTTAAATATAATAGTTTATATCGTAATGTTGTATTAAATGCTTTAGGTAGTACGATTATTGTTAAAAATTTATCTATTGCAAATTATATAAGTAAATTAATTAATCATACTTACCGGATTGTATCTTTGGATGGTGATTTAATTAATCCTGGTGGTAGTATTACAGGGGGCTCTTTAAAGACAAGTAGTGGTATTATTAATCAGAAGTTTGAACTTGAAAACAAATTAAAACTATTAAAGGAAAAGACTAATTTAATTAAGTTAAAAGAAGAAGAAATTAATGATGAGGATCATAATTTAAAGATTATGGAGACAAAAGTATTTTCTTTAACTAGTGAGTTTAATGAATCTAAAGAGGTAATTATTCGTAAGCAAAATGAATTAGATAATTTAAAAGCTGATTTAGTAAAAGTGCAAAATGAGTTAGATGGTACTAGTGGACTACTTGAAAATACTATTTCTAAAAAGATAGAAAATATTTTAAATGAGTATTATAAAGTAGAATCTCAGAAGACTAATTTAGAAAATACTTTAAATGATTTAAAGGCAAGTAAAAATGATTTACAAAGTCAAATAAATGAAATCGAATTAACAAATAAAAAACAAAATAGTGAATATAATAAGAAATATAATGAATTAAAAGATTTAGAACTTAATATAAATAAAGATGAATATAAAATAGATTCTTATTTAATTAGATTAAATGAAGAATATCAAATGACTTATGAAAAAGCTCTAAATTATAAGTTAGATATTTCTGTAGATGATGCTAGAAGTAAGGTAAGCTCATTAAAGAGAAGTATTAAAAATTTAGGTGATGTTAATACTGGAGCGATAAGTGAGTATGATAGAATTAAAACTAGATATGACTTTTTATCTAAACAAAAAGAGGATTTAACTACTTCTATAAATGATTTGTTAACAATTATTAATGAATTAGATGAAACTATGAAAGGTAAATTAACTAAAGCATTTAATGATTTAAATAATGAGTTTAAAGTAGTATTTAAGAAGTTATTTAGAGGTGGTAGTGCCGAGTTATTATTAACTGATCCATCTGATATATTAAATACGGGATTAGAAATTAAAGTGGCTCCACCTGGTAAAGATATTAAAAATCCGAAAACATTATCTGGTGGGGAGGCAACACTTACTGCGATTGCTTTGTTGTTTAGTATATTAAATATTCGCACTGTTCCATTTTGTATTTTAGATGAAGTAGAGGCGGCATTAGATGAAGCAAATGTTGATATGTTTGGTAGGTATTTAAATGAGTTAAATACTAATACGCAGTTTATTATTATTACTCATAAAAAAAGAACTATGGAATATACTAATACTTTATATGGAATTACTATGCAAGAGTCTGGTGTATCTAAGTTAGTGAGTGTTAAATTAGATTAATAAAGGTGCTTAAAGCATCTTTTTTTGACATATTTTTTAATTTATAAATTATATATTACTATTAAGGTGATTTCTAGTGAAAAAAATGTTTATAGCAAGAAAAAGAATTATTAATAATAGTATTTTAAAGGTTATTATATGTATTTTTATTATTATATTATCTTTTATAGTTACTATTAAGTATTTGTTTAAAAATTTTACTTTAAAAAATTCATCTTATAAGGTTAATGAATTACTTGCTCTTAGTACTAATAATTTAATTGGTAATCTTTCTTTATATGATATTATTAATTTTAATTTAAAAAGTCCAGAAAGCTTATTAAGAATGACTTTTAGTAATGCTAGTATAAGTAATACTAATGAAAATATTAAGATAGAAGAGAAAACAGAAAATGTTATTAAAGAAGAAAGTAAACCAATTATTTATATTTATAATACTCATCAAACTGAGGAATATAATGCGGATACTTTATCTGTTTATAATATTACACCTACTGTTTATATGGCATCTAATATGTTAAAAAAGTCACTTTTAAATTATAATATTAATTCCGTTGTTGAAGATGAAAATATTAAAGATGTTTTAAATCGTAATAATTGGAAATATAATGAATCATATTATGCTAGTATGTTATGGTTAGAAGAAAGTGTTAAAAAGTATCCTAGTTTAAATTATTTTATAGATTTACATCGTGATAGTGTTTCTTTAACTACTACTATAAATGATAAGAAATATGCAAGGATGATGTTTGTAGTTGGTATGAATCATGAAAATTATGAGAAGAATGAGGCTTTAGCGTTAAAATTAAATGAGTATTTAAAAAATAATTATGAGGGATTAATGCGTGATGTTTTTTATGGTAAGAGAAGTGAGTATAATCAAAACTTTCATGAGAATACTTTATTAGTAGAAATAGGAGGAGTAGAAAACACTATTGCTGAAGTTAATAATAGTGTTATTGCTCTAGCGGATGCTTTTGCTCATGTAATTGGAGGAGTTTAATGGAAACTAATCAAAGTAAAGCAAGAAAGAGATTTAAGTTTATTTTTACTTTTTTAGTTATTTTATTTGGACTTTTATATTTTGCTTCTTATACGGGTTATTATGAAAAGAAGGTATCTAGTAAAACTTCTTTAACTAAAGATGCAATTAAAGCATTTGAAGAAGATATAGCTAGTGGGAAAAGTGTTGATATTAAAGATTATATTCAAAATAATAATGATGATTATAAGTGTTTATCATCTAAAGCAGGATATAATATAAGTAATTTTATTGATATACTTCTTAATGATGGAGTAAGATATTTAATTAAGTTTTTAAAGACTTTATTTAGTTAATAAACTATGTTAAGATTAGTTTGGTGATTATCGTGAATAAAATAAAGTATATTTTAAGATGTATAAAATCTTTAAATGTTAAAAATATGTTTAAAATAGCTAGAAAGATTGCTAAAAAGGAGCATAAGTTATCTTTTTTTATTTTAATAGATATTATTTATTGTGGAATTAAATATGGGGCTGGTTATTATGATTATCAGGAATTTGAATTTTATAATTTATCTAATAAGGAAAGAAAAACTTATTTAACTAGAACTAAAAATAATTTAATTATTAAGACTTATAATGATTCTAGGGAATTTTATAAGTTTGATAATAAAGAAGTGTTTAATGAAATATTTAAAGAATATTTAAAAAGAGATTATATTGTTATAAATGGAAATAATAAGGATGAATTTATTAAGTTTATAAGTAAACATAAAGATATTATTTGTAAGCCAGTAGATGGTTCTGGTGGGCATGGAATTAGTAAATATGTTATTGATAAGGATACTGATAAGGATAAGTTATATGAAGATATATTAAATTCTAAAAGTATTTTATGTGAGGAATGTATTAAACAAAATGATGATATAAATAAATTATATAGTACTTCAGTTAATACTTTAAGGTTATTTACTTTTATTACTGATGAGGGGGATGTAGTTATACTAAATAGTATATTTAAAATAGGTAATGGGGGTGTAACTGATAATTTTAGTAGTGGTAGTATGTATACTTTTTTAGATGATGAAGGTAAAGTTATAGTGCCGGCGATTGATCAAGAAGATCATTATTATAAAGTTCATCCTTTAACTAATACTAAAATAGTTGGGTTTAAAGTTCCTATGTATAAGGAGGCAGTTTTAATGGTAAAAGAATCTGCTAAGGTGGTTTCTAAAGTTAGATATGTTGGATGGGATGTTGCAATAAGTAATGATGGACCAGTTATTATAGAGGGTAATTCATATCCAGGTATTTTTCAAATAAAGCCTTCTTTTACTAAAAATCATGTAGGTTTAATTAGTAAATATCAAAAATATATGGATATATTTTAAATATCTTCTTGAATATCTTGATAAAATATTATATAATCAATTTGTTCAGTTGATTTGTCTCCGTAGCTCAGCTGGATAGAGCATACGCCTTCTAAGCGTAGGGTCACGTGTTCGAATCACGTCGGAGACACCACTTAAAAATTAATCCCTTTATTTTAGGGATTTTTTTATTTTATGTAGATCTTTTATAATAATAAAAAATAATTGTTATATTTGCTAATGTAAAATACTTCCTAATAATTGTCAAATCCATATATTGGTAAAAAATTAAATTGATTTTGTGATATAATCAGTATTATAAGGTGGTATGTAATAATGGAATTTATAGAATTTAAAGATACATATAAAGTTTATAAAAATGGTGTAACCGCTTTAGCAGGAGTTAATCTTCGCATTAAAAAAGGCGATTTTGTTTTTGTTATCGGACACACTGCTAGTGGTAAATCTACGCTTATTAAACTTTTATATCGAGAAGAAAAACCTACTAAAGGTAGTGTAACTGTTGGTGGTGTAAATGTAGTTAAACTAAGAAATAGTAAAATATATAAATTAAGAAGAAAAATAGGTATTGTATTTCAAGATTATAAATTATTACCTAAACTAACTGCATATGAAAATGTTGCTTATCCTTTAGAAAGTTATGGTTTATCTTCTAAAGAAATTAGACCTCTTGTATTATCTGCTTTAGAGCAAGTTGGTTTATCAGATAAGACTAGAAGTTTTCCTCATGAATTATCTGGTGGGGAGCAGCAAAGAGTATGTATAGCTCGCGCTATTGTAAATAAACCTAAATTATTACTTTGTGATGAACCTACTGGGAATTTAGATCCTGATACTTCAAAAGAAATTATGGATGTTATTGATAAAATTAATAAGGAACTAGGTACGACTGTGGTAATGGCTACCCATGATAAAGATATCGTAAACCGTATGAAAAAAAGAGTAGTAGTTGTCAAAAATGGAATTATAGATGGCGATTACTTGAAAGGAAGTTATAAAGTAAATGAGAATATTTAGAATAATTGGTAGAAGTATTGCTAATGCGGGAAAAAGTATAATTCGTAATTTTTCTTTAAGTATGGCATCTATAACTTGTACAATAATTACTTTAGTGTTAGTGACAATTGGTTTTTTAATATCCTATAATGTAAATAATATTACTAAAGATATAGAGAAAGAAATGACTATTTCCGTATTTATTTCAAAATCAGTAACAGATGAAGAACTTACAGCATTAACTGAAAAATTAAATAAAATAGATAATATAAAAACTGTTGTATTTAAATCAAAAGAAGAAGTAAAAGAAGAAATACAAAAAGAAAATGATGATTTTTCTAAATTACTTGATGCTTTTGGAGAAGATGAAAATCCATTTCAAGATTCTTATGTTATAGAAGTAGATGATATTAAAGATATTAATGAAACTGCTACTACGATTAAGAATTTAGATAAAGTTGAAAAAGTAAAATATGGTGAAGATAGTGTTAATTATATGATTAAAGTGTTTGATGTAGTAAGAAAAGGAACTATTATATTAGTTATTGGACTTATATTAGTAACTACTTTCTTAATAAATAATACTATTAAAATAACTATTTTTAGTCGTAAAAATGAAATAGATATTATGAGATTAGTAGGGACTAGTAATACTGTTATAAAATTACCATTTTTAATTGAAGGTTTTTTAATTGGTTTATTTGGTTCTATTATTCCTATTTTAGTTACTATATTTGGTTATACTTTTGCTTATAATGAGTTAACTATTTCATCACCATCTAATTTTATGAGTTTAATTAAATTATCAGCACCTGGAACTATTATTTATAGAATATCATTATATTTAGCTTTAATAGGGACTGTTGTTGGGATGCTAGCATCTGTAAAAGCAGTTAGAAAGTATTTAACAATATGAGAAAAATTAAGATTATTATATTTGCATTAATTATTATGTTTAGTGGTAGTAGTTTTGTATATGCTTCAACTGATGCTAAGACTCTTGCAGAACTGCGCACAGCATTAAGTAATTTAAAGAAACAAAAAAGTGCGCAAGATGCTAAAAAAAGTAGTACTAAATCACAAATAAGTAGTGCTCAAAATAATATATATTCATCTAAAAATGCGATTGATGAAGGACGTACTAAGATAGAAGAGGCTAAAAAAGAAATAGAGGAATTAACTTTTGATATTTCTAAAGGTAAAGAATCAATTAAAGAATTATTAAATCAATATCAGCAATCTAAAAGTGATAATATTTACTTAGAATATTTATTTAATGCAACTAGTTATGCAGATTTAATATATCGTTATGGAGTATTAGAACAATTAATAAATTTTAAAGATGAACAAATAGATTCTTGGAAAGAAAAAATAACTAAAAATGAAGAATTACAAAAAGAATTAGAAGCTAAAGAAGTAGAATTAAATAATAATATTGCTTCACTAGAGAAAAGTATAAGTTCATTAAATAATGATTTATCAGAGATAACTGAAATTACTATGGATATTCAAGATGAGATAGATGCTACTAGTGAATTAATTAATTATTATACTAGTTTAGGTTGTAAAGAAGATGAAAATTTAGATGATTGTGTTAATGTTAAAGGTGATACTGGTTTTAGGAAACCTTTAGTTAAAGGGACTATTACTAGTTATTATGGATATCGCATACATCCAATATATGGTTATTCTAAGTTTCATTCTGGAACTGATATAGGTGGTAATAAAGAGGGCACTAATGTATATGCGGCTGCTAATGGTAAAGTAGGTATGATTATAAGTAATACTTCTAAGAAAACTTGTGGAGGAAGGCAAGTATATATTTATCATACGATAAATGGTAAGAAGTATACTACTGCTTATTTACATTTACTTAGTATAAATGTTAAAGTAGGTGATTCTGTTACAAGTAATACTGTAATAGGTGGTGTTGGTGGAGGAAGTAAGACATCAAGCTGGGAAAGTTGCTCAACGGGGGCACATTTACACTTTACAATAGCGGAAGGATGGTATGGAAGTACATATTCAAGTTATAGTACATTCTTAGCTAAGACTTTAGATCCACAGCAGATATTAAAATTACCTAATAAATATACATATTGGTATTCAAGATAAACTTACGAAAGATAATCGTAAGTTTTTTAAGTAAAAATTATACCCATACAAGTGTGGACGATGATTTAACAAATGAATAAACAAATATTAAAATTAAATAAAGAATAGAAAGTGCTAGTACAGACTTTTATGTTTTTGTATTAGTGCTTTTTTCTTTGATGGAAGAGAGGTGTTCGTAAAAATATAATATGCCCTTATTCATTCATAGTTTTTACTAGTATGGTAGTAATTTGGATTGTTCTATGGATTGAATTTTACTAGGAAAATAAAGTATAAAAAAAGCTTTATGGATGAATTCTTTCATAATTTATAGTTAATTTTGCAAGTGCAAAATAAGATTTTGTGGTATTACTTGTCATTTATTTATTGAAAAAAATAAGAATATGTTATCAATTTTTTTATCCTGCTTTAAAAATAATACTAAAAAATAGAAAGAAAAGGTGGTGTGGACCGGGTTATTACCTAAAATAAAGGAAAATTATTATTAAAAATTAGATTAAATATATTATGTAAGAGATATTTATAGTTTAAGATAGGGGATTAGTTTGAGAGAAGAAACTATCTTAAATTACCAAAACTTAGTATATAAAATATTATCTAATTATAGAAATTATAATTATAATCGAGACTATGAAGAAGATTATTTTCATGATGGTATGGTAGCTTTAATACAAGCATATGATACATATAAAGATGATAATAATGTTAAATTTATAACATATGCGTCAAGATATATTTATAATAAGTATAAAGATATATTTAAAAAGAAAATTTTTAATGAAGAATAATTAGATTTACAAATAAAAGATGATTTATATTTACTTGATATTATTCCATCAAAAGAAGAATTAGAAAACTCATTAAATAATATAAGTAATGATAATAACTTTATTATATGTAGTTTATATGGTATTAAAACTAAAAAAATATCTCAAAAGAGTTTAGTAAAGATAATTAATTGTGCTCAAAGTTGCATTGCTAAAAAACATAATAAAATATTAAATCTAATTAAAGAGATTCTGAGATATTGAAATCAGAATTTTTTTGTTATTAAAAATAACCGGCAAAATACTAGGTAAATTAGAAATTATAAAAATAAATATTAAATAAAAAGAGTACCTAATCTTTATAGATTGGGTACTTAAACAAACCACATTTGGCAAGTACTCAAACGAAATAGTTTAAGGCTTCCCATTTTATTTTATGCAAATTTCTTTGCTTACATGCTTATTTTAACACTGTGGCAAACCAAAAATCAAGTTAAAATGATAGAAATATAGAGAAATAAACGTTAACTTGACATGGGGGGGCAATTAGTAAAATTAAATAGAAAATAAAGGTGATTTTCTATTATGAAGAAGAATAAATATGTACTAATTATACTTACTATAGTGGGTTTACTAATATCCCTATCTGGGATAACTTATGCTTATTTAAGGGTAAGAAAAA
>CAVIQT010000024.1:0-5329 GCA_963645165.1 Phocaeicola vulgatus | reverse complement strand
CTAAAGAACCTATCTTAGATTATAAACTAGATAAAGAAGATAAAATAACTCTATATAATTATTATTATAGAGATAAAATAGATATTAAAGACTCATTATATGAAAATGAACCCCTTAATAATTTAATAAATAGTACTAGTATAAAAGATAAAGAAAATATATTATTATCTCTAGATGAAGAGAGTATATTAACCATAAAATATAAAGATGAAATATTTTATAAAAAAATAGAAGTTATTAAAAATGAATTAGAACCTATTAAAGAAGATAATGAAATATCTACTATTAAAAATGAAACAATAAAATCAAAAGATGATAATGATAATGAAGATATAATTAAGGTAGAAAGTAAAAAATATCTTAACTTAAATAATGTCCCTAATACTTTAAATAATCTAAATGATAATTCATATAAAATAACTAATGTTCCAAATAAAAATATTAAAATGAGTAGTTTTATTGGTATGATATTTTTAATACTTTTTACATTTATCTTACGCTTTATTTACAAATATATACAGAAAAATAAAGGATAGTTTTGTCGAATATGTTTAAAATATACAATAATAAACCTATATTGATATTGTGAGGGAGATGAAATGCTAAAAATAAATATGGAGTTTAGAAAGGGGATACTATTTGTTAGACTAAAAGGAGAATTAAATAAATATACATATAAAGGACTAAATGATTATTTATCACACATTATAGAAGAACAAGGTATTAAATATCTAGTAATAAATCTAGCATGTATAAATGATATGGATAAATATGGTATTGGTTCTTTAAAAAAATATATCAAAGAAACAAATAAAAATAATGGTTATACTCTAATATGTAATAGTAAATTTGCATTTAATAATAACACTATAACCATAGAAAATGAACTAACTGCATTAAAAATAATTAATATATAGGTGATTACATGAATGATTATATTTTAAGTGAAGAAGAATTAGTAGATAAGTATACCCCTTATATTTATAAAATTGCTAAAAAATTTTATAATGTTGAACTCTCTGATTTATATCAAGCAGGTGCCATCGGGCTTATTGAAGCCAAAAGAAATTTTAAACTAGAATTTAATGTTTCTTTTCAAATATTTGCTTATAAATATATATTTGGTAGAATGTATGAACTAGCAAATAAAAGTAGAGATATAAAGTTAAGTAAATATTATCTAAGTTTATATAAAAAACTTCAACTTGCTAGAAAAGAATTAACATTTAAATTAGAACGTACTCCTTCACTAGATGAAATATCTGATTTTACACATATTGATAAAGTTTTAATTAATGAAATTATTATTTTAACAACTAATATGTTAAGTTTAGAAGAAGAATATCAAACTGTAAAAGGAGATAGTCTTCCTCTAAAAGAATGTCTAGGTAAATTAACAAATATAGATGATCAAATTATGATAAAAGACTCTCTTGAAAATTTAGAACCACTTGAAAAAGACGTTATTAAAATTAGATATTTTGAAGATTTAACTCAAATGGAAACAGCCAAAGTATTAGGTATTAGTCAGGTCAAGGTTTCCAGATTAGAACAAAAAGGCAAAGCAAAAATAAAAGAGTATATTGCGGCATAATATGTTCATAATACTATTAGTGATATTATGAATAGAAAAGATTATTTAAACTTAGTAGACAAGTTAACGCCCAAAGAAAATAAACAAAAAAATTATTTGCTTGCTTTTTTTATGGGTGGAATTTTAGGTTCTTTTAGTGAAATAACCAGATTAATTCTAGAAAATATATTTAACTTTAGTAAAGTAGACTCTATAAGTATTGTACTTTTATTAGTAATATTTACATCCTGCCTGCTAACTGCCATCGGAGTATTTGATAACTTAGTAAGTAAATTTAAATGCGGACTAATTATTCCTATATCCGGCTTTGCCCACTCTATAATGAGCTCTATATTAGATTATAAAAATGATGGACTTATTACTGGAGTAGGAGCAAATATATTTAAATTAGCTGGAAGCGTTTTACTTTACGGTATAGTAAGTGCATTTATATTTGGAATATTAAAGGTGATTATTAATGTTTAATTTTAAAGATGTATATATAAATAATTGGTTTAGTGTTGTTGGCCCTTTAGAAAAAAATTCTAAACTAAAACACTATGATATTGCTATGAATGATTATTACTTTAATGAAGAAACTCTAGAAAAAGCCGAAATAAAAATGCAAAATATAGTTCTTAATTATTTAACTAAAAGTAAAATACCTAGTCTTATTGTTGGAGGAGACCTTTCTAATCAAATAGTTACAACTAATATGGCATTAAATGGTAGAAACATTCCTTATTTAGGCTTATATTCAGCATGCGCTACAAGTGGTGAAAGTTTAATTATTCTATCATCTTTAATTGATAGTAATAAAATAACTGATGGTATATTCATAACTAGTTCCCATAACTTAAATGCTGAAAAAGAATTTAGATTCCCTATTGAATATGGCTCCATAAAACCTAAAAGAAGCACGTTTACTGTCACTGGCTCTATCGGCATGTATTTATCTAAAACTAAATCAAATATTAAAATAGTAAGTGGCACTACCGGCTGCGTAATAGATTCTTATATTAAAGATGTATACAATATAGGCGCAGTTATGGCTCCATCAGCCGCTGATACCCTTATCAAACACTTATCCTTAACTAAAACTAAAATAGAAGATTATGACCTCATAGTAACTGGTGATCTAGGCTTAGTAGGGGAGAAAATATTTAAAGAAATACTAAAACAAAAAAATATTAAACTAAAACACTATGTTGATGCAGGTACTTTAATTTATAATAATGTCAATTATTCAGGAGGAAGTGGCCCCGTTACATTACCCCTTGTGTTTTTAAATAACATAATTCATAATAAAAAATATAAAAAAATAATATATATCGCTACTGGTTCTTTACATAGTCCTTTACTACTAAATCAAAAAAATACTATTCCATCAATAAGCCATGCTTTAACTATCGAGGTAGAAAGATGACAATAATATACTCATTTCTCTTTTGTGCTCTTATCTGTTTAATTGGCCAGATTATTCTTGATAATACTAATTTTACTCCAGGTCATATTACCAGCTTATTTGTTATAATTGGTTCCTTCTTATCATTTACTAATCTATATGAAAAAATATTAAATATAACTGGTATGGGTGCTAGTTTACCTATTATGTCCTTTGGTAACCTACTAACTAATGGAGCCTATACTGGCTATTTAAAAAATGGTTTTATTGGCATATTTACTAATATCTTATGTAATGTATCTCTAGGAATATCATCAGTAATAATTTTCTCATTCTTTTTAATGTTAATATTTAAACCAAAAGACTAAAATCGACACAATAATACGTGCCTTTTTTTTATACTAATATTGGTGATAACATGATTATTTATATAGATATCATAATTATATTAAATATATTTATAGACTTTATCTTACTTCTATTTGAAAATATTTTACTTAAAAGAAATGGAAAACTATCTAGAATTATTCTAGCATCCATTATTGGCGGCTTATCAACTATCATACTATTCTATATTAAAGATAATACTATTTTACTAACCCTAAAATTTATAATTAGTATCCTAATGGTTATAACTGCCTTTAAATATAAAAATTTCTATTACTTTAAAGATAATATCATTTGGTTATATATTTTAAGTATCATTTTAGGTGGATCTTTATATCTTTTTCATAATAACAATAATCTTTTATTAAATACTAAAAACCTAAAAATAAATATAATAATCTTAATACTTTTATCACCAATTCTTTTATATAAATATGTAAAAATATCTAAAAAATATAAAATAACTTATTCTAATTATTATGAAACTATCATATACTATGATGACATAACTTTAAAAGAAACTGGCTTTCTAGATACCGGAAATAACCTAACTGATCCATACTTAAACCGGCCAATTATCCTAATAAATAAAGAATTAATTACTAAAAAAGTAAATACATTCCTAGTCCCATATCATACTGTTAATAATAATGGCTTACTAGAAGTGTTTAAACCAGAAAAAATAATAGTTAATAAAAAAACTATCAAAAATGTTCTAATTGGCCTAACTGATGTAAATATTAGAGGCATAAAACTAATTCTAAATAAGGAGGCATTATGAAAAAATTATGGCAATTTATTTGTAAAATATTAAAGATAGATAGAAGTGTACTTTTTATTGGCAGTACTGACATATTACCACCACCATTATCTAAAGAAGAAGAACTTTCTTATATTATTAAATCTAAACAAGGTGATATATCATCCCGTAATAAACTAATTGAACATAATTTAAGACTAGTAGTATTTCTAGCTAAAAAATATGAAAGCACTGGTTATGACCTAGAAGACTTAGTAAGTATAGGATCTATTGGCCTTATTAAAGGTATAGAAACATATAAAATAGATAAAAATATTAAACTTGCCACATACGCTAGTAGATGCATCGCTAATGAAATATTAATGTATATAAGAAAAAATAAAAAAAGAAAAACCGAAGTAAGTTTAGAAGATGCTTTAAACTATGATTCAGATGGTAATGAACTACATTTAGAAGATATCTTAGGAACCGAAGAAAACATTATTTTTAATGAATTTTCATACAAAGTAGATAAAGAATCTTTATCAAGAGAATTAACAAAACTAAATGACCGAGAAAAATTAATTATGACACTGCGCTATGGACTAAATGATACTGATGAATATACCCAAAAAGAAGTCGCTGAAATGCTAGGAATAAGCCAGTCATACATATCAAGAATAGAAAAGAAAGTTATAAAAAAATTACAACTTCTAATGGAATGTAAATAATTATTATTGATTTTAAGAAACTACTATTATATATTTAGAATATGAATAAAGATAGTGGTTTTTTTACAATTAATAAACTCTTAAGAAGTATGGTCTTTATATTTATAGATACCTTTTTTTCCTTATATTTTTTTACTCTAACAGGCTATAAAATCCTCCCCATGGCTAAATACTATTTATTTACTTATTTATTTATATTTATTGGCTTTTTCCTAATAAAAGACTTTATGAAAAAAGAACTTAAAATCGGCTACTATCGTATTAGTCTAGGCTTACTAGCTATTTACCTAACTTTAATTTTAATATTAAAAGAAAGCATTCCTAAATATATCTCTTACATAGGTATAATTAAAGGACTTGCTGAAGGCTTTTACTACTACCCAACTAATATATTTGATACTGAAAAAATAACCAATAAAAATAGAAAAAAATATTCTGGCTTACTTAATACCATAAATACCTTAATAAGTATCATACTACCCATTATACTAGGT
>CAVIQT010000023.1:0-6294 GCA_963645165.1 Phocaeicola vulgatus | reverse complement strand
TTGTAATACATATAACCAAATCATCTAAATCTTTACTACTAGGAAAACTATTTAATACATCATCAATATTATTTAACTTACTATTTACTATATCAATAAGATTAACATAATTATTAATAATCTTTTCCTTATTATCTACTTCTTCCTCTTTTAATATAATTAACTTCTTATGTTCCTCTCTTCTCTTTAGTAAACCAATATACTTACTTTTATACTCTAAAGAAGAATACCCAACCATAAAATCTAACTCAAACTTATCAGAATTAATATAAACTTCATCACTAACATCAACACTAATGCTAGATAAAATATCCTTTATTTCCTCTTTAGAAACAACATCATTATCACATATATCAAAATAAGATAATAAATTATTCTTCTTAAATTTACCCTTCTTTAAAAAATTAGACTTTATATTAGAAATACTACTTAAATACTTTTTAGGAACTATTTTAGCATTTAATATATTCATAGAAATTAATATTTCCTCTAACCTATTTTTATCCTCTAAAGAAATATTACTTTTAAAGTCTATAACTTTATATAAAGGAATAAAAGGTATATTCTTAAGTTTTAATAACTCATCAGCACTTTTAATAGAATCATCTTGAAACTCTAACTCTTCCTGATTTTTAAGTATACTTAACTCCTCATTTAAAACGTTTAATTCATTTCTTTCATTACTTAACTTATTTTCTAAATTACTTTTATCCGCTATCAATCTAGTCTCATAATACTTTACTTCTCTTTGAAAAATATCCTTCGCACCCAAATAATTTAAAGAACTATAGTTATCTATTAATTCAAATATTTTATGTTTAGCATCATTTTCGAACTTAACAACTATGCTTTTCTTTTCTATTTCATTAATCCTATCTTTAAAATTATCTATTTTCTCACTTAAACTTTTTACAAGACTTTTCTTATCATTTTCCTTATTAAGTAAATCTTTTTTTACTCTCTCATTTTCCTCTTCTAACTTATTTAAATCACTCTCTAAAGCATCTTTTTCCTCAAGTAATTTTTTTATTTCAAAAAGCTTGCTCTTAAACTTTGTTAACCTTTCATCTAAATAATCAAAATCTATTTTCTCACTTTTTAAACATAAACTAATATCTGGAACTCTTACTTCCTCATTTAAACTTGAAATATCCTCAGTTACACTTAATATTTCCTTATCCTTTAAATATATTTTATTATCAGCCTCTTTAATATCCCCAGAATATTTCTTTTCCTTAGTAAAATCACGTTCTAATCTATCCTTAATTAAAGATATCTCTTCCTTAGCTTTAGATATTTCCTTTTTAAGTTCATTAAGCCTTTCAGTATAATCTTTCATCTCTTTATTATCAAAATTTGCTAGTTTAGTATTTACTAAAGTAAGTTCCTTGCTAAGACTATTAATACTATTCTCTATTTCTTTAAGTCTATTATTTTTATCATTAACTTCCCTAGTCTTTAAAGAAATATCTTCATCTATACTTTTTACAACACAAAGTTCATCAAATACCCCTTTAGCTTTATTATATAAAATAATTTCATTATAATTTTGATATGCTTTAGATAAATAACTTAAATCTTTAATATTATTATTTAAATTATCTATTTTTTCTTTAGTCTTATTAGTATCCTCAATCGCATCAGATAAAGGTCTAATATCATCATCAGTAAGTGGCTGAAGTACACTACTTAGTATTCCCATTAACTTAACTGGATTATAATCTTTAGATAACTTAGAACTTCTAAGTTGCAATAAAACATTAATAAACTCATCATAAGAATCTATATCATCAAATCCAAATAATAAATCATTAACCATACTTTTATAATCTTTTATACTTTCAACAAATAAATTCCCAGTACCCATATTACTTCTTAACTCTTTTTTACTCATTAATACTTTAGTCGTATAACTTTTATATAACTGAAAATCTATTCCAATTCTCTTACCATCTTTTAAAGCAAATCCCCAAAAGTCCGTTGGTCTACCTTTTCTTGCATGTAAACCCATCCCAATTGTAATATATTTATCCTTATCTTTATTATAAGTTTCCATATATAAATAACTTACTGCATCTTCTTTCTGTTCACCATCAGATGGACCCAATATATAATCTTCTATTCTCTTTTCCTTAGTACCAAATGGATCTAAACGTGATGGCATTTTATTACCATCTAAAATTAAAGGAATAAAAGACTGCATTGTAACTGACTTACCACTACCATTACTTCCTCTTAATAATAACTTACCATCACAAAAATTAAATACTTCATCATCAAAATACCAAAAATTAAGTAAACCTATCTTAGTAACTTTAAAATTCATCATTACCTCCAAATAAATCTATCTGCAAACTATTATCCACTACAATATCCTTAGTTATCCCAATTACCCTAGAAACAGTTGGATATATTATAATTTCATCATCTTTCTTTTCCACAAATTCATACTTTTCCATATAAAATAAAACCATATCATATATTTTCTTTCTGCTTTCCTTTAACATAGTCTTACCTATATATGGGCTTTTATTACTTACTACATCATTAACTAAATTTTCAAAATAACTTTCTTTAACAATACCTAGTTCATAATCATCTAATATAATGTTTTTATTATTTATTTCCTTTAATAATCTTTCATTAACCATTAATACAATATCTGATAACTTCTTACTATTAGGAAAATTATCCTTAACTAAAGTACTATCCTCATCATAAAGCATCACTAAATTATGAGTTATTTCTGCATTCATACCTAAATATTTATCAATTTCACTTCTTATATAATTACGATTTTTCTTAATATAATCTAATTCCATAATAGATACATCTTTAGAAGATACTGCTGGAGTATATAAAATATTTCTAAATACCTTATATCTTCTAGCATCACCCTTATCTTCATTTTGAGTACTAAACTCATCTTTAATAAAATCTTCTGGACATTTAAAAGTACTTATATCATTATCAAACATTCTCATTAAATAATTAGAAATACCCATAGATTCATATAAAACCTCTGCTTCCACACTTTGGGTAAAAGAAACCTTACTAGCATCCTTAACCTTAATAATATGTAAATCTTCTAAAAAAGAAATTACATTAGACAAACATCTTCTATCTTGCATTTTATTCCAATCAGGAACATGATTAAGCTCTAAAGTAATAGAAGTATTTTTAACATATTCAATTAAATCAGATAAAATAAAATAATCCCCTCTTGCTTTATCTTCTAAAAATAAAAGCATAATAACAAGAATTACATACTCTAATACAGTATTAAAATTAAATAACTTTCCATTTGCTTTAATTACAGTTGGAATCTTTTCTAATTTTATAAATCTATCATGAATAATTAAATTACTACCTAAGTTTTTAGATACAAACTCTTTAATTTTATTTTGTTTACCTTTAATTTGATAATATAATTCTTTATCTTCATCTTTTAAAATCCAAAAATTATAAAGTAAAGCCTTTATTTCCTTTTCTATACCACTATCCATTTTGTTCACCCATATTAATAACAATAACTCTAGAGTTAAGAAGAAATATCCCATCAGGAGAAATAATTTTACACTTATTATCACTTTCATCAGTAATATAATATTTATAACCAAACTCAGCCTCAGTATCAGAGACGCCATTTTTTTCTATTAAATTTAAAACATATCTTCTTTCTGTTTCATCAAGCGTTATTTCATCAGATAAAATAATTTTACCACTCTTAATTAAACTAAAAATCTTTTCTTTCCTTTTCTTATCATTTTCTAATGCTTCTTTTAAAATTAAATCTTTCTCTCTAGACTTATCTATTATCTGAGAACTTTGACTTTTAACTTTATATTCTTTAAATAAAGCATCTATAGTAATTTCAAAAGGAGGAACATCATAACTTTTTATTAAAGAATCAGTATTAACCATAGATGGCATTCTAAAATGATTTGCAACAAGAACACCAAAAATAGACTCTGATAGCATATCAGCATCTCTAACTAAATCCATATCATCAAATAAATGACAAATTTGCTTATATTCTTGCTTTCTATTAACCATATTCCCATGAAGCTCAATTAAAGAACTAGCATATCTATATATCTTTTGAATAACACTTTGAGTAGCCTCTAAAAGTCTTTCTCCCTCACTTTGTCTATTAGATGATATAAACCACTTCTTTAAACTTTGCCATTTACCAAAATTAACTTTTCTTAATTTATCATAATCAAAATCATTATAAATCTTAGGTGCTTTCTTTTGATAAGAAATTAACTTATCCATTAAAACATTAACACTTTTACTATCAATTTCTAATAAAGTATTTTTTATTATAGTCGCATTTTTAATATAACTATTAACAAAATCATTAATATAATTAATAACATTACTCTTAAACTCTAAAAAAGCATCACTTTGTAATAGTTCATCAGTCTTAGCCTCATGAAACTTCTTTAAGAAATCTTGATAATGTTCATTTAAACTTTTAAAATCATTATTTAAATCATTCCATATTTCATAAACTTGTTCATCTTCATAATCATCTATATCAGTAAGTCTCTTTAATAAATTACTTATTCTTTCAAACAATCTAGGCTCTAAAGATGCCACTTTAACTTCTAATTCTTCAAGCTGTCTAGTCATTCTCTCAATTAAAACAGCTTTATCTGTCATTTGATATCTAAAATTATGAAACTTAAAATCATTTATAGTAGTAATATTTTGTGTGTCTTGTAATCTAGTAATAGAACCATTAGAAAGTAAAAAATCTAAGTCCCTTTCACACTCATCTATTGAATAATCTATAATAGTCTTTTTAACTTCATCACATATTTCTTCTTTATATAGCCAGTATTCAGCTTCTTCATACTTACTAAATAAAAAACGCATAATTAATCTGTATCTAGGAGTATTTTCTTGCGCAAGATACTTTACTTCTTCTATTTGTTCCAAATATTTATTATCTTCCACGCAATCACCCTCTTTTTTTCGCATATACTACCATAAATCATAACAAAAGTAAATTAAAAAATATAAAAATTAATTATCTAAAAAGTTCAAAAAATCAATTGACAAAGCACTCTAAATTTTATATTATATTTATAGCATGATAGAAATGTCATGCTGATATCTCTAACGATCTTAATGTTAGAGTGTATCAACCAAAACCCCCTGAAATCCCGTCAGAAATGGCGGGATACTTTGTTTATAAGGGCTTTATGCTTGTTTATATATGTACTAGGTACCCAAATAGGTACCCATTTTAATTTAGTTTGTCTATAATATTAATTATTTCATTTAATTGATTCTTAAATAGGTGAGAATAAGTATTTAATGTCTCATCTATTTTTGTGTGTCCTAAATACTTTGCTACAAATTTTTATTTACTCTTGACGCTTTTTCTTTAAAATTTATATCTTCCTAAGTTAGTGCTCCAATTTCACATTTACGAAGTATACAATAATATAGATTTTCATATAAGCATTTAAACTTATATTGTTTTCATTTGATATAAATTTTTTTAAATTTTTCAAGTGGACATCATTGTTTAGATATTAAATTTAAATGTCAATCTTTTTTTGCAATAATAAATTAAAAGCGTCGCAAAAAAGCAATATATGTGTTATAATCAATTTAGGAAGAACGATGGAAAAAGTAGAATTAATTTTAAAGGGAGGCAAGAAAAATGGAAGTAAGTAAAATAAAAAAAACATTAGTAGAGCAAAAAAATATTGGCTTATCTGGTAATCTTTATCATAAGACTCAACTTGATTTTGCTTATAATACAAATCATATTGAAGGATCTACAATAACCCCTGATGAAACTGCAAGTATCTATGATACAGGAACGATTTTAACGAGCAAAGATAAGGTTATTGTTTTAAAAGATGCTACTGAAACAAAGAATCATTTTACTTTGTTTAAGTATATGTTAGATACTATTTATGATAAACTAACTGAAGATATGATAAAGAAATTTCACTTTATCTTAAAAGATGGAACTTTAACTGATAGTGAAAAAGAATGGTTTAATGTTGGTGAATATAAAAAAAAGAAAAACTTTGTTGGTAATATTACAACATCTCTACCAAGTAATGTAGCAAATGATATGAAAGAGTTATTAAGTTGGTACGATAAAATAGATAAAAAAAGTTTTGAAGATATTATTGAATTTCATGTTAGATTTGAAAAAATTCATCCTTTTCAAGATGGAAATGGTCGTGTTGGAAGAATGATAATGTTTAGAGAATGTTTATATAATGACATAATGCCTTTCTTTATTGAAGATAGAAATAAAGA
>CAVIQT010000022.1:0-4688 GCA_963645165.1 Phocaeicola vulgatus | reverse complement strand
TGATAGATATAAAATTCTTTTATTTGTCTTTATTTTATTTATTATATTAGTATATTTCATAGAAAATCACCTTTATTTTCTATTTAATTTTACTAATTGCCCCCCCCATGTCAAGTTAACAAGTGATAGCTTGTTTTTCTAAATTTTTAACTTAATTTGTTTATTTATAGGATACCTTTTAAGTATCTTTATTATTAATTAAATGGTGCTGAATGACTGAATTGAACAGTCCTCTGAAGCTTACCATGCTTCTGTTCTACCACTAAACTAAATCAGCAAATCTATTAGTATTATACATTAAAAAACTCAGTTTGAATAGAGTAAACTGAGTTTTGAGTATTCTTTTAATTATATTGTTTGAAAAAGTATTATATATTAATATTCATATTTTTTTATTCTAGAGACATTTATCACAACCTTTCATGATTTCATTATATATTTGAATTATGAAAATTGTGTGATTTTTGTATGAATTTATATTATTTTTTTATAGAAAGATTATATGCTTTATAAATATTTTCCATTAGTGCAGAAATAGTTACGGGGCCACATCCACCTGGTACTGGTGTAATATAAGAACATTTCTTACTTACTTTTTCATAGTCTACATCTCCTACTATTTTACCATTTAATCTTGTAATTCCAGCATCAATTACTATTGCACCTTCTTTGACCATATCTTCAGTAATTAAATTAGGGACTCCGGTAGTAGATATAATAATATCAGCAAGGAGTGTATGTTTTTTTAAGTCTTTAGTGTATTTATGACATATTGTAACAGTAGCATTTAAGTTAAGCAACATAGAGTATAAAGGTTTACCTAGTAAGTTAGATCTTCCTACTATTACAATATCTTTTCCTTCTAGAGGAATATTATATTCTTTAAAAAAAGATAATATACCTTCTGGTGTGCAGGGTTTTATTCCTTCTTCGTTATGATAATAATGGCTTGCAGAAATATCAGTTAATCCATCTATATCTTTTTTATAGTCTATCTTATTTAGTAAGTTTCTTTCATTTAAATGTTTTGGTAGTGGTAATTGTAGTAATATTCCGGTAGTTTCATCATGGTTAAGTTTATCAATAATTAAACTTACTTCTTCTTCAGTTACTTCGTTTGATAATTTTATATAATTAAAAGTTATTCCTAATTCTTCACATTTTATTTTTTTCTGTTTTACATATATGTTAGTGGCTTCATCATCGCCTACTTGGATAACTGCTAGTGTTAAGGGAAGTCCTTTTATTTTATCTTTTAGTTCTAAAAGTTTTTTATCTCGTAACTTTTTACCATCTAAAATAATCAATTATATCCTTCCTTTTCTAATATCTGATAGTCCTTCTAATTTTAGTTTTACCATTTCATCAAATAGTTTTTTATTAGCAACTTCTAAATTCATATCTTTTGATACTTTAAATGGGGTTCCAAATCTTGCATTTAGATGATTATTTTTAAAAGTATATTTTCCAGTTACAACTATGGGCACTATTGTGGCACCAGTTTTTTGAGCCATAGATACAGCACCAAACTTAAATGGTAAGAAGAAAGAATTAACATAGTCATCATAAGATATTTTTTTATCATTGTATAATTTTTCAATACTTTTAGTACTAGTTAATACATAGTCTTTAAATTCTTTTAGGGAAATAACTTTATCATTTAATAGTTTTTCTAGCAAGTTAATTTCGGAAACTGATACCATATTAGTTTTTATTATTTTATTAAAGTCTTCTATACTTAATGCATCTTTATAGTAGGTATCATATATTCTTTTTTTAATTTCTTCTTTACCTATTAATTGATTTCTAGTTCCTTCAGGAAATAGCCCTAGGGCATAGTTATTATTTAGTATTTCCATAGCATGATCTTTTGCTTCTTTATCATGGATACTTCTATTAACACCAATGCAGCCAGATAACTTAAAGAACCAACCAAATTTACCATTTAAGTGTTCGTCTTTAGCCATATAATGGAGCATTCTTTTAGTGGAAATGCAGGCTAAGTTTTGATCAAATAAATGCATGTGATTTGAGCATATTATTATAGGACCACTTTGGGGTACTACTTCTTTATTAAAAACTTTAGGTCTATAATATATTTTAAATATACTGCCAAGAATTATTTTAAAAAATTTATAACCTATTATATGTTCTTCTTTTTTCACTTTTTACCATACTTTCTAGTACATTCTTCTTCTAATTTTTTGAAATTAACTTTACCAATTATTGTTTTAGGTATTGATTTAATAAATTCATATCTATATGGCATTGCGTATTTAGCAATACTATTAGAACAGTATGCTTTAATGTCATTTATTAGTTCATCGCTTTCTTCAAAATCATCTTTTAAAACAATACACGCTACAGGAACTTGTTTTTTATAAGGGTGAGGAATCCCTACTACTATACAGTTTTCTATAGCGGGGTGTTCAATAATTATTTTTTCCATATATGTTGGATAGATATTATAACCACTTGTTACTATCATTCTTTTTAGACGAGATTTAAAGAATACTAAGCCATTATTATCTTTGTAACCTAAATCTCCAGTATGAAGCCATATTTTTCCATCTGGGTGCATTTTTAGGGTATTTGCAGTTTCTTCTGGTTCGTTTAAGTATCCTAGCATGACAGTAGGACCACTTATACATATTTCACCAGTTCTATTATGTTTTAATTCTTTTACGCCATCTGGTTTTATAATTTGAACATCTGTATCAGGAAATGGTATACCAATAGCGCCCATTTTAAAGTAATAGTTTGGTGTTAATACGCAGGCGGCTGTACTTTCAGTTAATCCATACCCTACTCTTATTTGAGCATTAGAACCATGCTCACTTAAATAATTATTTACTCTTTCTCTTAGTTCTGGTTGCAAAGTATCTCCTCCACATATACAGTTATGTACACATTTTAAATAATTAGAGTTATCTTTATTTTGAGTTAATGCTTCATACATAGTTGGGACACCAGTTAAAAAGAATGGTTTATATCTTTTAATTAGTTTAGCAAAGTCAGATGGTTTAAACTGAGGAATTAAGACACATTTCATACCATTAATAAGCTCTGTATGGACACTTACTCCAAGGCCAAAGCCGTGAAATATAGGTAGAATTACTAAAACAGATTTACCAGGCTTTGCTCCTGCCATTAAAAATGACTGCATACCTAGGGCATTAAAGTTTAAATTAGATAGTCTAACTCCTTTAGGTTTACCAGTAGTGCCACCACTATAAAGAATAACAGCTTCATCATTGCCTTTGCCTTTAACTTTGTATTCTCCAGTATATTTATTGCCAAGTTCAAAAAAGTCTGTCCATTTAATTACTACATCATCATAAATAATATTATTAACTTCAGTTTTATTAATATAGTTACGTGCTTTTTCATAGATACTTAAAGCACTTTTCATTAAGCCATACATACCATCAGATACTTCAGCAATTATTATCTTTTTAGCATCTACTTTTTTAGCTGCTTCAATTACTTTATCTGCAAACATATTAAGGGTTAAAATGTATTTACTACTCGCAGCATCCATATAAAATTCTACTTCATTTACACTTGATAAGGGGTGAATCATAGAAGCGACTGCTCCAACCATATTAATAGCATAAAATAAAATTATGGCTTCAGGAGTATTTGGCATACATATTGTTACTCTATCTTTCTTATTTACACCAATTGCTTTTAGCGATCTAGCCGCTTTTTCTACTTTTTCATAAAATTTCTTATATGATAAGTTCTTTCCAAAGTATAGTAGTGCATCATAGTGAGGATATTTTTCTACTGCATTATAAAGCATTTCATGCATAGATATATCGGGATAATCTAAGTGAATAGGAACATTTCCATACATATCTAAATAAGGTTCTTTATCTTCTTCTTCTTTTTTATTTATTATTTTTTTTATAAAATTCATTTTTTTCACCTAACCTTTTTAATTAAATCAATAACTTTATCTTCTAGTATTTCTATTTCTTTTTCAGCATCTTGTGTTTTAGGGTAATAAGGTTTTCCAAATATTATGATAAGTTCATTTTTTTTATATTTACCATTTATGGCAAAGGGAATAATTGGAGAATTTGTCTTTATGGACATTACGACTGCGCCTTTTTTAAAGGGCATTATTATATCTTTGGTTCTATTGATAGTTCCTTCAGGAAAGATTCCCATGATTGCTTCTTTATTTAAGTATTTAACACAAGTTGGTATTACACTTTTATCATGTATTTTTCTATTTACAGGAATAATACCCATCATTTTGAAAAATATTCCTTTTGCTCCTTTAGCAAGTTCATCTTTAGCAACAAATCTTACACATCTTTTAGTGGCATAACCTAGGGAAAAACAGTCTAAATTATTAGTATGATTTCCTGCTAATACACATCTTCCTTTAACAGGGATATTTTCTTTACCAATAACAGTTGGATTTATTTTTAATTTAAACCAGATATATAAAAGAGGTCTAATAATTTTATAAAATAATGGTTCTTTCATCATTACATCTCCAGTATATCTTATTTTAACATATTACCTATTTAAAAAAAAGAGACTATTTTTTATTTTGATTTTTTAAAATATCTCTTATTTCTTCTAATAATAATGTATTTTCATCTTTTTTAGGTATTTCTTTTTCACAAGATGTTTCTTTTTTTCTAAAGCTTAGTCTATTTATGAGTCTAATA
>CAVIQT010000021.1:0-13101 GCA_963645165.1 Phocaeicola vulgatus | reverse complement strand
ATTAATTTAATTCTTTCAAGTAATCTTTTAAAATACTCTTGATCAGATTTTTTTGATTTTAAAAATCTTTCATCATTTAATGCAAAACCTTGAACCATATAATCTTTAATTATTTTATTTGCCCAAATTCTAAATTTAATTGCTTTTTTAGAGTTAACTCTAAAGCCTACTGAAATGATCATATCAAGATTATAATATTTTGTATTATAAACTTGTTTACCGTCATTACCCATATGTGCGATTTTTGCACACGTGCTATTTTCATCCAACTCTTCATCTTTATAAATATTCTTAATATGTCTTACAATCCCGCTTCTATCAATATTAAAAAGTGTTGATAATGCATCGGCATTTAACCAAACGTCCTCATTTTCTAATAGTACTTCTACTTTTGTATTGCCTTCTTCATCATTATAAAATAAAATATTTTTCCAATTAATTTATTATCCATGTTTTATCCTCCTTTCAAAATATTTTTAGTTAATTTATAATTGTGCACTTTCAATAAAAATCTACATTCCTGTAAAGTGGAATGCTAAATAACTATAAAACATGTATACCGGATAAAAATGTGTTATACTGATATTATAATATGGTCATTTATCATTCGTTGCTATATTATTTGCTTTGTGCTTTTGGTCGGGCACATTTCTATTGCTATCTTTCTAAGATAGCTTTTTTTATGCCAATAAATCTCATAGGATTTTATTAGCTAATTAAAATATATCATGACTTTTAATATCTGTCAAAAAGCACAAAAAAAGCATCTTTTAAAATGCTTTTTTTAATATTTAACTATTTTATTTTATTAAATTTAAATCGCCTTTAATAATTATTGGGCCAAATCCTTCAATTTCATCAAATAGCATACCGTTTGGAATATCATTGTACAAATATATTTTTTTACCTAATCTAAATGCATTATACATTTCTAAGAATGTTGCTCCACCTATATAATTTTTAAATATTTCTCCTTCTTTTTCCTTATCTAAATTTAATACCAATACAGCATCCATCTTTGAAATTGTTTCTTCGCTTTGTTTATACATTTTAGCTTTAAATTTTTGGTGCTCTTCTTTTCCTAAATCCCACATCTTTTGTTCTGCGGTCGGATCATCATAACAATTAGGCAAAAACACTTCATTATTTTTCTCTTCTAAAATCTTCTTTACTTCTTCTATTTTTGAATAAAATTTTTTACTACATATTATTAATATTTTCATATATTATCACTTTCCTTTTAATTATAATATATTTATTACTATTAAGCTGAAATGAGTAAAAAAACATATCTAAAACGTATCTAAAGTGCTTTTTTTGATAAAAATACACATTTTGTTGAATTATAAAAACTCTCGCAAAGCTTTATTCTACAAGGGTTTTTAGCATTATTTGCCGCAACAAACTTTATATTTGCGTCCGCTGCCACATGGACAAGGATCGTTACGGCCTATTTTTTTATTTTCATTTACTTTTGGTTTTGATTTTAAAGTTTCTTTACCATCATTAGTTTGAATATTTTGTTTTTGTTTTGGTGCAATATTTTGCTTGATTTCTACTTTCATTAAGAACTGAGTGATATTAGCATCAATATTGTCTTGCATTTTATCAAATATTTCATAGCCTTCTAGAGCGTAAGCCTGTAGTGGGTTAGTTTGTCCATAACCTCTTAGACCAATTCCTTCTCTTAAGTGGTCCATGGCATTAATATGTTCTACCCATGCATCATCTATTACTTTTAGAGATATAAATCTTTCAAAGTTATTACTGATTTCTTTAGGAACATCTTTTAGTTTATTTTCATAGTCATCAACAACAATATTAGAAATATAATCTATAACATCATCTTCATTTTTGCCTTTAATATTATTTAGTTCAATAGTGTTTTTCTTTAACAAGTTACTATTAAAGTTGGTGCAAATTGCGTCTAAATCATTATCAGTTAAGTATCCTTCTGGAGCAATATGACCATCTACAAATTCATCTACATAATCTTTAAATGTTTCTGTAGTGATAGTATCAATATCATCTGTATCTAGTATTTGATTTCTTCTTTCATATATTATTTTTCTTTGTTCGGAAACAATGTTATCATAGTCAAGAAGATTTTTACGCATATCATAGTTGTTTCCTTCTACTTTCTTTTGAGCACTTTCGATGCTTCTTGAAAACATTTTAGATCTAATAGGCATTGTATCATCGTAGCCCATATTTTGAATCATGGTTTTTACTTTATCAGTACCAAATCGTCTCATTAGTTCATCTTCAAAGGAAATAAAGAACTGAGAATAGCCTGGGTCTCCTTGTCTGCCGGCACGACCTCTTAACTGGTTATCAATACGGCGAGATTCATGTCTTTCAGTACCTATTACACATAGACCGCCTAAGTCTTTTACGCCTTCACCAAGTTTAATATCGGTACCACGTCCTGCCATATTTGTCGCAATAGTAATAGCGCCTTTTTCACCTGCTTTAGCAATTATTTCTGCTTCACGAGCATGGTTTTTAGCATTTAATACTTCATGTGGTAAGTGTTCTTTTTGTAATAATTTACTTAAAAATTCATTGGATTCTACAGATATAGTACCTACTAGTATGGGCTGACCAGTAGCATGGATTTCTTTAATAAAGTTAACTATAGCGGTATATTTTCCTTTTTCGGTAGCGAACATTAAGTCTGCCATATCTTCTCTGATACATGGTTTGTTAGTAGGTATTTCAATAACGTACATGTTATAGATATCTCTAAATTCTTCTTCTTCAGTTTTGGCAGTACCAGTCATACCAGATATTTTGTTATACATCCTAAATAGATTTTGGAAGGTAATTGTTGCCATAGTTTTAGTTTCTTCGTTGATTTTTACGCCTTCTTTAGCTTCAATTGCTTGATGTAAGCCTTCACTAAATTGTCTACCATGCATTAAACGGCCAGTAAATTGGTCTACAATTATTACAGATCCTTCTTCATCTACTACATAGTCTACATCTATTTTCATACCATAGTTTGCTTTAAGTGCTTGGTTTACATGATGAACTAAGGCAGTATTGTCTGCATCATATAGATTAGATAGTTTAAAATATTTTTCTATTTTTTTGCTTCCTTCTTCAGTAAGCATTACAGTTTTGGTTTTTTCATCAACAATGTAGTCAGTTTCTTTTTCTAATTTTTTAACAGCACTGTCAGCTTCAACATATAGATTTGCTGAGTTCATTTTGCCACCAGATATAATTAAAGGAGTTCTTGCTTCATCTATTAAAATGGAATCTACTTCATCGATAATAACATAATTTAAGCCTCTTTGAGTGCGGTCTTCTTTTCTTTGAACCATATTATCTCTTAAATAGTCAAAACCAATTTCATTATTAGTTGAATAAGTTATATCACAGTTATATACTTTTTGTTTTTCTTCTGGAGTAAGCTCTCTTAAATTAACTCCAACACTGATACCTAGAAAGTCATAAATTGGTCCCATCCACTCAGCATTACGAGCTGATAGGTATTCATTAACGGTTACAACGTGAACACCTTTGCCTGATAAGGCATTTAAGTATGCTGGTAAGATAGTTGTTAATGTTTTTCCTTCACCTGTTTTCATTTCGGCAATATTTCCATAATGAATAGCAAGTCCACCAATTAACTGAACGTGATATGGTTTTTCACCTATTTTACGATAAGCCGCTTCTCTAGCAGTAGCAAAAGCTTCTACTTTTATGTCTTCTAGGGTTTCACCATTTGCTAGACGTTCTTTAAATTCTTTAGTTTTACCACTTAGTTCTTCATCAGATAGTTTAGAGTATTCTTCATCTAATGCTTCTATTTCAGTCGCTATTTTATTAAATCTTTTTAATTCTTTATATTCAGTATCAACAAGTTTTTTTAGTAAACTCATTATAATCACCTCTTCAGTAAAATATTATATCAGAAAAAAAGGAGTTTTACATCCTTTTTAACTACTTGGTATCGATTATACCGTAGTTTCCATCTTTTCTTTTGTATAGAACAGAAACGCAGTCAGCGTTAGCGTTTTTAAATACAAAGAAATCATGATCTAGTAATTCCATTTGTAAAATTGCTTCTTCTTCACTCATTGGTTTTATTTCTAAATCTTTCCTTTTAACAATTTTACTTTTATTTTCTATCTCTTCTTCAGTAATATTAAAGTCAAAAACAAATTCAAGGGGTTCTTCTTTTTTATATCTATCTTTTAATCTTGTTTTATTTTTTCTAATTTGTCTTTCTAGTTTATCAATAACTAAGTCAATTGCAGCATATAAATCATCATTTTTTTCTTCTGCTCTTAAAGTAAACTTTTTAGTAGGGATAGTAATTTCAATAATTTGGTTATTGTCTTTGACTCTGATTATTGCATTTCCTTTAATGCTTGCAGGATCATCAAAGTATTTATCAAGTTTACTAATTTTTCCTTCAACATAATTTTTAATAGCGTCTGTTACTTTTATTTTGTCGCCACGAATTAAAATTTCCATAATATCATCTCCTAAGATAATTATACCATTTTAAATGTGAAAATTTAAGGAAAATTGTTAAGTTATTTTAAAAAGAAAAAAACTACAAAATTGTAGTTAGTTCACATTCTTTTACTTCAACTGCTTGAAGACCTTTAGCTGTTTCAATAAGTTTGAAATCAACGAGGTCGCCTTCATTAAGAGTTTTGAATCCATGTTTATTAATAGCGGAGTAATGAACAAAGATATCTTCTAAGTTTTGGCATTCAATAAATCCATAACCTTTTTCATTATTGAACCATTTTACTTTACCTCTCAAACAAAACACCAACCTTTCATATATTTATTAAACATTCCAACGACGAGATTATCTTATCATAAGTATGAGCATATATTTTAAAATAGTGCATGAAATTATGGTTTAAAGACATGAAATAAAAGTATTTAATTAGTTACTGATTGTAATATATTATTTTTATATGTTTTAGAACAGTATTCTATTATTTTATTATTATTAAAAGTTATTTGACCATTAGTCCAGTTATAAAAGTTTACTTTGTTACTATTTACTATACATGCACGGTGGATTTGAATAAAACGTTTATCTGCTAAACTAAGGAATTTATTTAAACCCATATTTACTTCATATTTTTTATTAGATGTACATAGTACGATTTTTCTTTCGCAAGGTTTTTTATATACATATTCAATTTCTTTTAGAAGTAGTTGGAGCATTCCTTTCTTACCTATATGAATAAATTTTTTATCATCATAGTTTACATTAATAATACTAGTGATATCATTTTCTAAAATTTTAGAAAGCGAATTGTTTTTTACAATAACTCTATATATTTTAGGAATTGTTAAATTAAGATTTTTAGAGTTTGTAAGTAGGATTATTTCTGAATCTAGATCATACTTTCTTAAAGAGGATATAAATTTTAGATTTATATTATTGTCAATATTAGCAAGAAATATTTTATAGGTTGTTTTATTTTTTAAATTTAATAAGTGAGTACTATTTAGGTTTTCAATTAGAGTTATTTTATAGTTTTCATTTTTATTAAACATTATGGTACTAATAATTTTTTGATAAAGTTTTTGATATTTTTTATCATCTTCAATTATTATAAATTCTAGCATTTAAGTATTTATACCTTGGTTCTTTCTTGGATATTTTTATGTTTTTATAAAATGATAAGTCTTTATAAATTATAACATAACTTAAGATAAATATTATATTTTTTTAATAGTTTATAGTTTCCTTTTTTAATTCTCTTTCTTTAATAGCTCTTCTTTTGTCGTAATTGTGTTTTCCTTTACATATACCAATTAATACTTTCGCTTTTTGATTTTTAAAGTATAATTTTAGGGGTATTAAAGTGTATCCTTCTTTACTAGTATATTCTAGTAAGCGTTTTATTTCATTTTTATGTAGTAATAGTTTTCTTGTTCTTCTTTCTTCATGATTGAAGCGGTTTCCTTCATCGTATTTAGAGATGAACATATTTATTATATATACTTCATTATTTTTAATTTTAGCATATGAATCTTTTAGGTTACAGCTACCTTTTCTAATAGATTTTATTTCGGTGCCGGTTAATACAATACCTGCTTCTATTTCTTTTATAATGAAGTAATCAAAATAGGCTTTTCTATTTTTTATTTCCACGTTTATCACCATCCAGTAAGACGAAATCAATTGTTTTTGCTTCTTTAGAAGCGGATACTACTTTAACTTTTACTTTATCACCTAGGCGATATCTTTTTTTGCTTTCATGACCAATAAGGGAAAAGCATTCGGGAACATATGTATAAAAATCATTATCCATTGTATTTATATGAACTAGGCCTTCTACTAAGTTATCTAATACTATAAACATACCAAAGCTATTAACACCACTTATGGTTCCTTCATAAATGCAGCCTATTTTGCTTTCCATAAATTCAGCCATTTTCATGTCATCAACTTCTCTTTCGGCATCTACTGCTGCCCTTTCTCTTTCACTACAATTAGCGGTTATATACTCTAGGTTTTCATTCCAGTAGTCGGTGACATTATCATCTAGTTTATTTTCAAATAGATATATTCTTAGGAGCCTATGAACATTTAAATCAGGATATCTTCTTATAGGGCTAGTAAAGTGAGTATAGCATCTACTTCCTAAACCAAAGTGACCAATGTTATCTTTAGAGTATATAGCTTTTTGCATGGAGCGAAGAAGGATTTCAGATAGTATAGGATATTCTGGTTTATCATTTATTTGTTTTAGCATTTTTTGAAGGGATGTTGGTTTTATATTGCCTTTGAATTTACCAACTATTTTATAACCCATTTGACCTACTAAGTGAATAAAGTCTTCTATTTTTTCTTCTTTAGGAGTTCCGTGAACACGATATATGAATGGTAAATCCATATTATAAATGTGAGATGCGACAGTTTCATTAGCAGCAATCATAAAGTCTTCAATCATTTTTTCGGCATCAAAGCGAAGTCGTCTTTTAACATCTATACATTTTCCTGTATTATCACAGATTAGTTTAGGTTCATCTATATCAAAGTCAATGTATCCTCTTTTTTCTTTATGTCTTCTTAATATTTTAGCTAGTTTATTCATTTCTATTAGAATATCTTTATATGATTCATATTCAGGATCAACTATATTATTCATTAAAATATCATTAACTTTGTTATAAGTCATTTTTTTAGATGATTTTATATAACTTGGAAAGATATCATATTTTATTACATTACCATTAAAGTCAATATCCATTACACATGATATAGTTAATCTTATAACATTAGGGTTTAGTGAACATATACCATTAGATAGTTTATGAGGAAGCATAGGTATTACTGAGTCAGCAAGATAAGAACTAGTTCCCCTTTTAAAGGCTTCTTTATCTAAAGGACTATCTTTAGTTACATAATAACTTACATCAGCTATGTGAACTCCTAGGGTATAGTAATCATAGTTTGTTTTTAAACTTATAGCGTCATCTATATCTTTAGTGTCATCACCATCTATAGTAAATATTACTTCACTGGTTAAGTCTTTACGGTTTTTTAAATCTTTTTCTTCTACCATGATTGGTAAGTTATTTGCCATTTCGTTTGCTTCTTTAGAAAATTCTTCATATATTTCATATTTGCAAGCGACAGATTTAATGTCTACTCCTGGATCATCTTTATGGCCTAGAACGCTTACTACTTTACCAATATAGTTATTACGGCTTTTTTCTTTTACTAGATTTACCGCTACTTTAGTGCCATCTACACAGTTATGGGTAGTATTCGGATCTAGTTCGACAGTTATTTTTTTCTTTTTATCATCTAGGATAAGAGTTGGCTTGTTATTTTTAAATAGAATTTCTCCAACAATATTTTTGATGTTTCTTTTTAATATTTTTAGGACTTTGCCTTCACTTTTTCCTTTATAGGTTATTAGTTCAACTAGTACTTCATCGCCGTCTATCGCACCATTTAAATTGACATAATCGATGTATAAGTCTTCTCCTTCTTGAAGAAGGAACCCATTTCCTGATTTATTAATGCTTATTTTTCCAGCTTTTATGCTAGGATTGTTTTTATATAGTATGTATTTGTCTTTTTTAGTTTTATATAAAGTAAGTTCGTCTACTAAGGTATTTAAGGTTTTTTCTAATAGTTTTAAATCTTCTGGGGTAGATAAGTTAAGTAAATCGTTTATTTCAATTAAGTCTAAAGCTTCATATTTGTCATTTAATAGTTTTAATATTTCTTCTTTCATTGAATCCTCCTATCATATTAATATTATATCATGATTTTTAGTTTTATATTTAGTTTTTATGTTTATGGGCAAGAAAAAAATGCCGACAGGCATTTAAGTTAACTCATGTATATTAAGAATGATAATACAAAGAACGCTAAACCTAAAACGAGAGTAATTCTACTTATTAGTAGTTCTGATCCTCTTTCTTTTTGGTTAGAAAATAATTCAGTATTACCACCAGTTATAATTTGTCCTCCATCACTTGCTTTGTTACTTTGTAAAAGTACAATGGCAATTAGTAATATTGATACAATTAATAAAGCTGTTTCCATATTCATCACCTGACATGTAATAATTTAACATAAAGAGATGAAATATGCAAGAAAATATTTGAATATAAGAGTTATGTTGCATATTTAATAAATAGTTCCATTTTCTTTTTTATATTGCTCAAATGTCTTAATACATTCATCTCTATCTAGATGGGTTAAATGTATTAAATCTTTGTTATTACCTTTTAAATAATTATAGATATCATCATCTCTAAAGCCTATTTCTCGGGCATCATCTTTTGTACAGCCATAATAGACATCTTTAATATTTGCCCATATTATTGCTGATAAACACATGGGACATGGTTCACAAGAGGTGTATAATATGTATCCTGATAAATCATATGTATTTAATTTTTTACAGGCATTTCTAATTGCTACAATTTCAGCATGAGCAGTTGGATCATTATTTTTTAATACTTTATTATTTCCATTTGAAATTATATTTCCATTTCTATCTATAATAACAGCTCCAAATGGGCCTCCTTCTTTTTTTAAAACGCCATTATCGGCATTTTCTTTGGCAATTTTCATATATTTATTCATTTTTTATCATTCCTTTTTTAAAATATTATATAGAAGTTAGTTTCTTACTTTATAGTAAATAGTATTAAATCTTAGTAGGAAGATTTAGGCACTAGACCATCTTTAGTAAGCATATAGATATCATTACATACTTCATTAATGTATTTTCTATCATGACTGATGCTTATAATTGTTCCACTATATTCTTTTAAGATATTTCTTATGATGGGGTTAGATAAGGGGCTTAAGTTTCTAGTTGGTTCATCTAATAAAAGAACGTTAGATTTTTCTAAGATTAGTTTTAGAAGAAGTAATTTGGCTTTTTGACCACCACTTAAAAATTTAATTTTGCTAGTTGCTTCTTCTGATGTAAATTTTAAACTACCTAGATAGGTTCTTGCTTTAGTAACAAAATCTTTAGATGAATTATTTTTAGATAAATAGTCTATTGGAGTCATCTCTAAGTCTAAAAGATCTTCATAGTTTTGAGGCATATAACCTAGAATTATATCATTTTTTTGATTTAAAATTTGATATGTTTCTTTAATTAGAGTAGTTTTACCGGAACCATTTTGACCAATTATGACAAGATGGGTTTTACCTTTAACTGTTAGTTTTATATTTTGTGATAGAAGGTTGTTTCCTGCTTTTAGGTTCTGTAGGTTTAAATCTAGGATAATTTTCCCATTAGGTATTGGTTCAATTTCAGCATTTTGTAAATTTATAGCTTCTTCTACATCTGGCATATCGATAAAGTCATTTTTTTCTCTTTCATATCTTTTTTCTTGGGATTTTAGAGATTTCATTTTTTTCTTTAGTAGTGCAGCTCCATGGGGATCTGCTCTAGTTATTGTATTTTGTTGGTATTCAACTTTTTGAAATACTTCTTTAAAGTTAGATGTCTGCTTGTTATAATCAGTTCTTTCTTTTTTAGCGATTTGTTCTTGATGTGATAGTTTTTTTAATCTTTGTTCAATATATTCTTTATATGTAAGATAGGAAATAGTATGGCGACAGTCAGTTTTTCTCTTGGTCTGTTCAAGATGAATAATACCGGTAGCGGTTTTTTCTAAAAGAGTTTCATCATGGGATATGTATAATATAGGTTTTTCAGTAGTATTTATAAAGTCTTCTAACCATTTTAATGTATCTATATCAATATCGTTTGTAGGTTCATCTAGTAGCAAAATATCTGGATTATGACATAATATTTTAATTAGTTTTAGTTTAACTTTTTCACCACCTGATAAATTTTTAATATTTTCATTATCATTTAAAATAGTTTTTCTGATATTAAATTTCGCTATGTAGGAGTAAAAGTCATTTAGTAAATTATAATTATCATAGTTAATTTCATCATTATAATCATTTTTTAAGAAAAAGTTTAGGGGTGATTCATCATTCCAGTGAGGATCAAAATTTTGTTCTAAATAACCGATTGTCATGTTATGGGTATTTATATTTCCTTTGATAATGGCATATTCTTTAACTTTTTTAGAGTCTGCAACCAACTTAAGCAATGTGCTTTTGCCATTTCCTTCTTCACCAATAATGGCAATTTTTTCTTTAGAATGCAGTATAAAGGAAAAATCTTTAATGATTGGTCTATTATTATTTATTAAAGTAATACTAATATTGTTAAATTCTAGCACATTTGCTTTTCCTTTCTTATATAGGGTTACTATTTTTCTAATTGTTCTTCTATTCTAAGTAATCTATTGTATTTGCAAATTCTTTCGCCGCGGCATAGGGATCCTGTTTTAATAAAGCCTAAATTTAAACCAACGGCTAAATCAGCAATGAAGGTATCTTCGGTTTCACCACTTCGATGAGATATGATGGTTTTAAAATTATTTTCTTTTGCTAACTTAATGGTTTCTAACATCTCGGTGATAGTACCAATTTGATTTGCTTTTAAAAGAATTGAGTTATTATATCTTTCTGTTATTCCTTTTTTTAGGTATTCAATATTAGTTACAAAATAATCATCACCAACAAGCATTATTTTATCATTTACTAGGGATGTTAACTTCTTGATAGAGTCAATATCATTTTCACTAAAGGCATCTTCAATACTAATAATTGGGTATGTATCTATTAGTTTAAGGTAATAGTTAATTAATTCTTCTTTGCTTAATTTTTGTTTATTTATAGTATATTTTTCACCATCATAAAATTCAGAGGCAGCACAGTCTAAGGCGATAGATAAGTCTTTTTTAGGAGTGTATCCTGATGTAGTTATGGCTTTTATAATATGTTCTAGAGCATCTTCAATAGATTTAAAATTAGGGGCAAAACCACCTTCATCGCCTACAGCGGTGGAGTATCCTTCTTCTTTTAAAATACTTTTTAGAGTTTGAAATACTTCTGAGCCACATCTTAATCTTTCTTTAAAAGTACTTTGCATAGGTACGATCATAAATTCTTGAATTTCTAGCCCACTTGATGCATGAACACCACCATTAATTATATTCATCATTGGATAAGGCATGGTATAAGGACCAGCAAATAACTGGTAGAGTTCTTTATTTTCCGTTAATGCGATGGCTTTCATAACACATAAAGATACACTTAATATTGCATTCGCGCCTAGATTAGTTTTAAATTTAGTTCCATCTAAGGCAAGTAATAATTTATCTATTTGTTCTTGATTTAGTTCTTGATTTATTAGGGCAGGCTTAATTATTTCATTTATATTTTTTACTGCTTTAGTTACTCCTTTTCCATGGTATCTTTCATCTTTATCACGTAATTCAAGGGCTTCATTAGTTCCAGTTGAGGCGCCAGATGGCACAGATGCCATAACTTTTTGGTTATTTTCTAAGGTTAGTTCTGTTTCTACTGTGGGATTACCTCTTGAGTCTAAAATTTCTCTTGCATAAATATTTTTTATTTTCATTTGTTCCTCCAATTTTCTATAAAAATTATAAAATAATTGTCAATTTAAGGCAAGAATATTAACAGATGTTTACAGTCTATGATATAATATTTTAGAGGTGTTTAATATGAGAGTAGTTGAATTAACAATGCAAGAATTTAGTGATTTTGCATCTAATCATCCTTTAAGAAATTATTGTCAAACTACAAATTATGCTAAATTAATGGGTGAAAAAGGGTTTAACTATGATTATATAGGATATAAAGATGATAGTAATAATTTAGTGGCTGCTTCTTTAATATTAAACAAAAAGATGATGGCGGTTTATAAGTTCGCTTATGCACCTAAGGGCGTTTTAATTGATTATTATAATACAGAGTTAACAGGAATGTTTTTTAAGGATTTGGCAGAGTATTATAAGAAAAGAGATTGTGCTTTTTTAAAGATTAATCCCGAGATTATAATTGGGCAGTTAGTTCCTAAAAATGGATTTATGCCGGCTTATAATCAAAATGTAAATATTATTGATGTTTTAAAAGATTTAGGCTTTAAACGTAGAAGAGAAATTAAACCATTAGATTTTATTATGCCAAGAATTAATCCTTATATTAATTTAAAGGCTTATAAATTTGAAGATTTAAGTGATGATACTAAAGAAAAGGTAAAAGCATCAGAGAAAAAGGGTTTATTTATTGAGAGTGCGACTAATAAGGATATTGCAACTCTTTATAATGTCATAAAAAATGATACATATGAAAATATAAATTATTACCGAAATATTTTAAATACTTTTAATGAAGATGCAGAGTTATTTTTGTTAAAGGTTGATTATGAGGAGTATTTAATTAGTGCTAGAAAAGAATATGAGAAAGAACTAGAAAATAATAATTATTATAATGAGTTGATTCAAAATAATAATACTGAGGAAAATTTAAATGCGAAGATGCAGTCTGATAGGGATTTATTAATACTTAAAGATGAAATTGTAAATGCGACTGAGGGGCTTAGAAAGAATAAGTTTAAGTATATTGGGGGAGCATTAATTATTAAATATAAAAATAGAGTTAGTATTATTTTAAATGGTTATGATAAATCTCTTAAGGATTTATATCCAAATTATTTTATATATAATTATATTATTAATAAG
>CAVIQT010000020.1:0-9692 GCA_963645165.1 Phocaeicola vulgatus | reverse complement strand
TCTTCATAATAGAAAATCACCTTTATTTTCTATTTAATTTTACTAATTGCCCCCCATGTCAAGTTAAAACTTGTTTCTCTATATTTCTATCATTTTAACTTGTTTTTTTGCTTACTACAGTGTTAAAATATGCATGTAAGCAAAGAAATTTGCATAAAATAAAATGGGAAGCTTCAAACTATCCAGTTTGAGTACTTGCCAAAATGTTTGTCAATGTACCCAATCTTTAAAGATTAGGTACTTTTATTCTTAATTTATGTAATTATTTTAATATTAATATCAAAATAATTAAAGTTAAAAATAATGATAATAATAAATGGAAAAGACATATTAAGTCTTTTTTATTCATACATATCAGCCCCTCTCTATTAAAAATAGTTAGAGGCAAGTACCCATCCAGGAATAGTAAGGTTTTCCACGACCTTATTTATATAATATATTTCTCATAAAATAAAGAGGTTTTATACATTTTTTTGATAAAAACTCTTTATTTTTTTATTAAACTTGTAGAATTTTTACAGAATTTTAAAATGTGATATTTTTTTAAGTTAAATTCTTAAAATTAGTTAGTTATACCCTACTTGGATTATTATCTATTTCTAAATTTACTTTCGTATTAGACTTATATAAATCATCTAAAGATATTAAAGTATTTTTTATATATTCATAATTTTTATATTTTAAAATTATTTGAAAGCGATATATTCCCTTTATCTTAAACATTGGCGCTGTAGTAGGTCCCAGAATAATAACATTATTTAAATTTTTATTTAAATAATTATAAACCTTTGTTATTTCAGCACTTGCCATATTATAATCTTTAGATGCAATTTTAATAATAGTTAAATAAAAGTATGGTGGATATTTAAGTTTTTTTCTAATATTCATTTCATAAGTAAACATTCCTAAATAATTATTATTTGTAACATATAAAAGAGTATTATTTTCTGGATTAAAGGTTTGAATAATAACCTCCCCCGCAAGGTCTTTACGCCCCGCTCTTCCTGCCGTTTGGCTAATTAATTCAAAAGTACGCTCCCCACTACGAAAATCAGGAATATTTAAATTTTCATCAGCATTAATAATACCAACTAAAGTAACATTAGGAAAATCAAAACCTTTACTTATCATTTGTGTTCCAATAATAATATCAACATTTCCATTTTCTATTTGTTTAATAATTCTTTCACTACTACCTTTTTTACTGGTAGTATCAGCATCCATCCTTATAATATTTGCGCCACTATACCTTATTTTTAATTCTTCTTCTAGTTTTTCTGTCCCTAGCCCATAAGAAGTTAAAGCATCATCATGACAAGCAGGACATATATCCGTATTTAATAAAGTATATCCGCAGTAATGGCACCTTAAATGATTAGATGATTTATGATAAATTAAAGTAATATCACAGTATGGACATTTAAAAGTAAAACCACAATTTTTACAAGTTTTCATAGTAGTAAATCCTCTTCTATTTAAAAATATAATAACTTGTTCATGATTACTTAATCTCTCTTTAATTAAAGCATCTAATTTATCACTAATAATCATATTTCTTTTTTTATATTCTACTTGCATATCAACTAAAGAAATTTTAGGCATTTTAGCATTACCTATTCTATTTTTTAAAGTTAAAAGTTTATATACTCCTTTACTTGCTCTAGCCATACTTTCTAATGATGGTGTTGCACTTCCTAAAATAACTGGGCACTTATGATATAAACTACGAAATATAGCGATATCTCTAGCATGATATCTAGGATTATTATCTTGTTTATAATTAGAACTTTGTTCTTCATCCAATATAATTAATCCAATATTAGGAAATGGAGCAAATATGGCACTTCTAGTACCAACAACTAAATGAACATCACCATTTAATATTTTATGATATTCATCATACTTTTCTCCCTCTGATAAAGCACTATGGAAAATAGCAACATCACTACCAAAACGTTCATAAAAACGATTTACTATTTGCATACTTAAACTTATTTCTGGAACTAACATTATTACATTTTTCCCAGTTTCGATAACTTTTTCTATAACTTGCATATATACTTCTGTTTTACCAGAACCAGTTACTCCTAAAAGTAAAAATATATCATTAGTATTTAAAGATGAAACAATACTTTCATAAGTATTTAATTGTTCACTAGTAAGTTTTTTAGCATCTTCTTTTATATTATTTTTATTAATACGATATTTATTTTCTTTAATTATTTTAATAATATTTTGATTAAGTAAAGGTTCTATAGAAGCAACAGTATAATCTTTCTTTAATACTTTATCTTTATTTAAAAGATCATTAATTAAATTAATTGCTTTTTTCTTTCTAGTATTATTTTTAACAAATTCATCTATTTTTTCTTTATTATCTAAAACAAGATACTCATCATATTTTTGATAATTACTTTTAATATTTTTTATTTTCATACTAGATGGAAGCATACACTGATAACTAGTAACTAAAGAACATAAAGTAGTTTCTTTAATATATTTACCTAACTTTAATAATTCATCATTTAAAATAAACGTTTCATCAGCAATACTTATTATAGACTTTAATTCATCTTTATAAGTTTTATTTTTAATATTAATAACAAAACCATTAGTAGTTACTTTCCCAAAAGGAACTACTACTTTCATTCCTACTTTTAATTTATCTACTAATACTTCTGGTACATCATAAGAAAATGCTTTATCTATTATTTTAGCGCCATAACCAATTAAAACCTCTGCTTCCACTAGTAATCACCTTTATAAATATTATAAACGAAAGAAAATAAAAAGAAAATGACTAGTTAAAGTAAAATCCAATAATTGGAAATTGACTATATCATACAATTGTTTTATAATGATTAAGAGGTGAAAATAATGGATACTATATATATTAAAAGAGAAATTATTGCCATTGATTTAAAAAGTTTTTTTGCCTCATGTGAATGTGTAGAAAGAAATCTTGATGCTTTTAAAGTTCCTTTAGTAGTATGTGATCCAAATAGAAATGGAGCAATAACTCTAGCAGTATCACCATATTTAAAAAAGTTAGGAGTACCAGGTAGATGCAGAGCTTATGAACTACCTAAAAATATTAAGATTATAAAAGTACCACCAAGAATGAATTTATATATAAAGAAAAGTAAAGAAGTTCTAAGTATTTATCTAAAATTTGTATCTAGTGAAGATATGCATGTATACTCCATTGATGAAGTATTTATTGATGTAACTAATTATTTAAAAATGTATAAAATGACATCTTTAGAACTTGCTAAAACAATATTAAAAGAAATTAAAGATAAAACTGGGCTTACTGCTACTGCTGGGATTGGTCCTAATTTATTAATGGCTAAAGTAGCAATGGATATTGAAGCTAAGCATACAAAAGATAATATAGCACTTTGGACTTATGATGATGTAAAAAGTAAATTATGGAATATTACTCCCCTATCTAAAATGTGGGGTATTGGTTCTAAATTAGAAAAAAGACTTAATAACCTAGGATTATTTAAAGTTGGAGATATTGCTTGTTATAATAAAAATAAATTAAAAGAAAAGTTTGGTATAATTGGAGAAGAACTTTGGAATCACGCTAATGGAATTGATTTATCTAAAATTAGTGATTTTAATTATAAACCAAAAGATAAATCTATAAGTCATAGTCAAATCTTATTTAAAGATTATGATGAAAATAATATAATGCTCATTATTAAAGAAATGATTGAAGTTTTAACTAAAAGATTAAGAGAAAATAAGAAACATACTTCTTTAATTGGTCTTGGCATAGGTTATTCTAAAAGTGTTGATGGTGGGTTTTACCATATGCAAAAATTAGATGCTGCAACTGATGATGTTAATTTAATTTATAATATATGTGAAAGTATTTTTGATAAATATTATGAATATTTACCAATTAGAAAAGTAAGTTTATGTTATGGTAAATTATCAGATAATATAGGCGTTCAGCTTAACTTATTTGAATCTTACGAAGAAGTTACTTTAAAAAAACAAGAAAATGAAGCCATTGATAAAATAAAAAATAAGTTTGGTGCAAGTAGTATTTTAAAAGCATCTAGCCTCTTATCTGATTCAACTATCAAAGAACGTAATAAAAAAATAGGTGGTCATAATGCATGACCGCGGGATGATTAAATGGGCACCATTTAACTCTGTTATAGATAGTAAATCTTTAGTTAAAGAACTTATTTATGATAAAGCAAAAATAGATAAACCCGCCTTATCTGATGAACAAATAAATTATTTAGAAAATAAAATCTTTGAGTCTTTATTTAATGTTATACCCATTGAAATAACTATTTATCAAAATGGATACCTTAAAATAATTAAAGGAACAGTTAAAAAAATTGAAAAAGTTCAAAGAAAAATAATCTTAGATAATGGTAAAAATATTTATTTCTGTGAAATAGTTAAGATAAAAAATACTATCATTTACTAATAAAGAATGTAAAGCATAATATAAATGATTTACTTTAAGACAAGAATTTTTTATAATGAAAAATATGGAGGATAGAAAAATGAAATTAGAAAACAAAACAGTTGTCGTAACTGGTGCATCATCTGGTATGGGTGAAGCAATTACCAAATTATTTGTTAAAAACGGTGCAAATGTCATCGCAGTTGCTAGAAGAAAAGAAAAACTAGAATCATTATTAAATGAACTTAGTAATGAAAAAGGTAAATTAGAAATATTTGTCGGAGATATTAGTTTAAAAGAAACTAATGAAAAAATGATTGATTATGCTTTAGAAAAATTTGGATCATTTGATATATTAGTAAATAATGCTGGCGTTATGGATGATATGAGTCCAGTTGGAAATATCACTGATGAAATGTATGAAAGAGTTATGAAAACTAACTTTTATGGTCCTATGTGGGCAATGAATAAAGCAGTTAATGTATTTAAAGCGAATAAAACAAAAGGAAATATCATAAATATATCTTCAGTAGGTGGCTCACATACATGCGCAGGTGCTATTTATTGTGCATCTAAAGCAGCCATAAACTCTTTAACTAAAAATACTGCATATATGTATATGCCAGATGGAATTAGAGTTAATGCGATTGCTCCAGGTGGAATTAAAACCAATATAAGCTCATCTATGGGAATGCCTAATATGGAAGGATATAACCGAGCTAAAACTGTTATTGATTGTAGTCCCGAACTAGGACAAGCAAATGAAATAGCAGCAGCTGCCCTATTTTTAGCAAGTGATGATGCTAGTTATGTCAATGGTGTTATCTTACCAGTTGATGGTGGTTGGACTTCTTTTTAAAAAAATTGATAAAATACCTACCAAAATAAAAAAGAATACTTGATTTTAGAATATTCATATGCTAAAATTAATATGTTCTTTGGGGAATTAGCTCAGTTGGTAGAGCATCACGCTTGCACCGTGAGGGTCAGGAGTTCGAGTCTCCTATTCTCCACCAAAAATAAAATCTCCTTTCAAGGAAAATATAGAATGACTTTTTAATAAGTCATTTTTTTATTAATTAATGTCTTCTTATCCTAATATAATTTATAAGAAAGGACATTTATGAATACTAAAAAAATACCACTTAGTTATAGACTAAATTACTATCAAATACTTTTAAATAATAAATCATTTGATATGCCACTAAGTACATTTATACTTCCTAAAAATATGGAAGAAAAAGATGCATTTATGGTTATCTCATACTTAATGATAACAATTTCTAAAGACCTAGAAATTAGTATTACTAACCCCATTGTAATGCTACTTATTAATAATATATTAGAAAGATACCACTTTAAAATTATCCAAAGTAATGAAAATACTATAGACTTACTTAATAGAATTACTAAAAAAAATATGCATAATACTAAAGATATATTATCATGGTTTAAAAATTCTGTAAGTATTTTAGATATAAAAGAAATCTATAATAAATTAAATTTAATTATTCCTGAAAATACATCTTCCTTACTTACTTTAAAATATTAAACATCTACTTAACATTTTAAATTGACTAATTATTTAAACAATCGTAAAATTTATTATAGAAGGATGTGAATAATATGAGGTGCGTAGGAACTACCGTAAGAGGAATTAGAACACCTATTATTAAAGAAGGAGATAATCTTGCTGATATAGTCGTTGATTCATTAATAAAAGCAAGTGAAAATGAAGGATTTACCTTTAAAGATAAAGATATCGTTGCTATTACTGAAGCCGTAGTTGGAATTAGTGAAGGAAATTATATTACAGTTGATGATATAGTTACAGATTTAAGCGAGAAATTCCCTAATAAAGAAATTGGTATTGTTTACCCTATTTTATCAAGAAATCGTTTTTCTATGATATTAAAAGGTATTGCTAGAAGCATGAATAAAATAACTATGTTACTATCTTTTCCAAGTGATGAAGTTGGTAATGGCATAATGAGTGAAGATATTTTAGATAATAGTAAATTTAATTTAGGAAGTACTATTAGCGAAGAAGAATACAAAGAATATTTTGGTTCATGGATTCATCCCTTTACTGGAATAAATATGGTTGACTATTATCGAGACTTTTGTCATAAAGAAAACTGTGAAGTAGAATTTGTCTTTGCCAATAATCCTCTAGAAATTCTAAATTATGAAAAAGATATACTTGTTTGTGATATTCATACAAGAACTAAAACTAAAAAACTATTAGAAAATGCTGGAGCAAATGTTTACTCTCTAGCAGATGTTTTAAATAAACCTATTAATGGTTCCGGTTTTAACCCGGATTTTGGCTTACTTGGTTCTAATAAATCAACTGAAGAAAGATTAAAATTATTCCCTAAAACAGGAAATACTTTAGTAAATGAAATACAAACTAAACTAAAAGAAAAAACTAGTAAAACTATTGAAGTTATGGTATATGGTGATGGTGCTTTTAAAGATCCTGTTGGTCATATTTGGGAGCTAGCCGATCCAGTAGTATCCCCTGCTTATACCAAAGGACTAGAAGGAACACCAAATGAAATAAAACTTAAATATGTATCAGATAATATGTTTGCTGATTTAAAAGGCGATGAACTTAAAGAAGCCATCAAAAAAGAAATTAAATCAAAAGAAGATAATTTAGTAGGTAAAAATGTATCTCTTGGTACTACACCTCGCCGCATTACTGATTTAGTTGGTTCCTTATGTGATCTAACATCAGGTTCTGGTGATAAAGGCACTCCAGTAGTATATATTTCTGGTTACTTTGATAATTTAGCAGATGACTAATCTGCTTTTTCTTCTATTATTTAAAGTTAGAAAGGATAAATATGAATTTAGAAAAATTAAAAAATATTAATAATATAATAGTAATTGGTCATAAAAACCCCGATACTGACTCTTGTTTATCAAGTGTGCTAGTTACTAATATTTTAAATAACATGAATATTAAAGCATCATATGCCATATGGGAAGATGATATTTTATCTAATCAAACTAAAAAAATGATAGATGATATAACTAGTTATAAACCTATAATATTAAAAAGAAAAGATATAAATAAATATCACTACTTTTTAGTAGACCATAATGATATTAAACAATCTATAAATAATGAAAATCTAGTAATTGGCATAATAGATCATCATCCTAAATGTAATAAATTTAATAATTCTATAATTAAAAACTTAGTATCCACATCCATAGTAATCTATGATTCATTTAAAGATATTTATAACTTTAATAAAGAAGAAATAAATATGATTTTAATGTCCACTATTGATGATAGTGCCTTTGGTTATAGTTCTAGATATAATAAAAAATCTAAAGAACTACTTTCAAGTATATCTAAAAATATAGATTTTACTAAATACTTTAACAAATACTTTACCGAAACTGATATAACTAACCTATCTAAGACTTTTACATCTGCTAGATATAAAAAATATAAATTTAACCATATAGAATTTGAAAGTACTGGATTAGAAATGCTTTCTGATGATTATCTAGATAAATATAAAAAATTTATTTTAAATAATAAACATAACTTTTTAGGTATTTATATAAACTATAAAGATAAAAAAACATATGCTTACTTTAAATATAATAATAAGTTTTATGAAAAAAAATATAATATCATCGCATCAAGAGGCTCACTTATTATAAAAGATATTTTAAAATTAATAGAAAGTGATAAAGAAAATGATTAAAAATATATTTAAAAATAGATCTAAAATACTTGGATTAACCACAATTGCAGATAATTTACTGGCATTATTTTCCCTATGCTATTTTAATTACTTAGATAGACTAAACTATGCTGAAAGCATTATTAATACAACTAATGATTTAGCACTTTTAATTCAAAATATGTATACATCATCTTGGTGGGCACTTATTATATTATGTATCTGCTTAATTGCAGCTTTTAAATTAGTTGGTTTTTACTACAAAGATTTAAAATTTATCTTAATAAGTTCTTACTTATGGGTAGTATTATTAATACTAGCTATTAATATTAAAGATAATTTTATAAATAATATTAGTACCTTTTTAATATTTATACCCATTATAATATTTAATTATGCTTCATATATAAATCAAAAAAAATTAAACCACCAAAAGGTTTAATTTTATATTAACTTAATAATCTTATCTAATTCTTCCTTAGGAAGAATTTTTTCTATTTTATCTTTATTTTCTAATAAATGAAGTTTATCTTCATAAAACTTTAATTTTTCTTTTACTTCCTTTAAACACTTACTAACGGCATTTTTACTAACTTGATGATTATCAGCTATTTCTGTAAGTGATAAATTATTAAAAAAATATTCTTCAAAATATTCTTTTTGCACTACTGTAAAAAGACTTCCATAATAATCATATAAAGCCGAGTAATATAATATATCTTCCATTACATTAAATCCTTTAATAAACCATAAATATACTCTTCAATATCAAATGATTTTAAATCATCAATACCCTCACCTAAACCAACAAACTTAACCGGTAAATTAACTTCCTCTTTAATAGCAAGAACAATACCCCCCTTAGCAGTACCATCTAACTTAGTTAAAACAATACCAGTTATATTAGTAATTTCTTTAAAACTAGATGCTTGACTTATCCCATTTTGACCAGTAGTAGCATCAATTATTAAAAGAGTCTCATGTGGTGCCCCAGGAATAAATTTACCTATTACTTTATTAATCTTTTCAAGTTCATTCATAAGATTTACTTTATTTTGTAATCTACCTGCTGTATCAATCAATATGATATCTACATCTTCCTTTATTGCTTCTTCTAGTCCATCATAAATAACACTAGCTGGGTCCATATTTTCTTTTCCTACAAATAAAGAATCTGTTGCCTTAGCCCACTCTTTTAACTGCTCTGTCGCACCAGCTCTAAAAGTATCACCAGCAACTAACATAACCTTTTTACCCTCTTTATGATACTTATTAGCAAGCTTCCCAATCGTAGTAGTTTTACCTACTCCATTAACACCTACCATTAATATAACTGTGGGGCCACTTTCCGACATATTTATCTTATCAGTTAAAAAGTCTTCATTAACATAAATCATAAATAATTCATCAATAATAATTTCTATTAATTCTTCCGTATTCTCAATCTTTTCATCCTTAACTCTTTTTCTTAATTTATCAAGAAAATTCATAACAGTTTTAACCCCAATATCTGCTTTAATTAAAGTTTCTTCTAATTCATCAAAATA
>CAVIQT010000019.1:0-7559 GCA_963645165.1 Phocaeicola vulgatus | reverse complement strand
GATGATTATGGAACAAGTTACTACTTTAGAGGAGCAGTAACTAATAATTATGTTCAGTTTGCTGGTAAGTGCTGGAGAATAGTTAGAATAACTGGAAATGGTGCCATAAAGATTGTTTTACATAATGATAATATTAATAATGTATCTAACCCATGTAATGCAGCAAATAATGATGCTAATGCGGCGTTTGCTAGATATAATGGTACGACTTATACTAGTTCATTTAACAACTATAACTCTAATGCCTATGTTGGCTTTATGTATGGAAATATAAATGGAACAACATATGCAGAAACGCACGCTAATACAAATAAAAGTAATATGCTCCAATCTTTAGAAAAATGGTATATAAAAACGTTTACTTATACTGACGAAAATAATGTTATGCATGATAAAGATATAGTAAGTAAACTTGCAGATACCATTTGGTGTAATGATAAAAGCACATACAAGTCAGATACTACATATAATCCTTTTAATATTGGAACAATTGGAACTGACTACGGAGTAGGCAAGAATGTAAATTATTATAGTGCGGTTGCAAGGTTAGTTTCTTCTACTGGTGGATTAGGTGGTACTGGTCCAACACTAATATGCCCAAATGATGATAATGGTGGTAAACTCTCTAAGTTCACTGTTGATGATACAACATATGGAAATGGAGATTTAACATATAAAATAGGTTTACTAACAGCAGATGAAATAGTATTTGCTGGTAGTGGTAGAGCAAATAATTACTCTTACTACCTATACGAAAATGCGAGTGGCTCATGGTGGTGGAGTCTAACGCCTGCCGCCTTCTATTCTTATGGGGGCGCGAGGGGCTTCTACGTCCGCACGGATGGGTATCTCAACGACCACTGGGTGTACGGCGGCTTCGCCGTCCGCCCCACAGTTTCTCTCGTATCTTCAATCAAAATATCAAGTGGAACCGGAACGTCAAGTGATCCGTTCATAATTAATTAGTTAGGAGAATGTAAAAATGAATAAAAAAGGTTTTACTTTAATTGAAATATTAGTAACAATTTCTATTTTAGCTTTAATTACTATTATTGCGGTACCTACTATTAATAAAGTTAGTAAGCAAACTAAGGAAAAATTACTTACGACTAAAATTAATGAAGCAGAGGAAGCTACTATTTTATGGGCACAGGATAATGCTTCATGTTTACTTGATGAAAATGAAAACTGTATGATAAGTAGTAATGATTGTAAGGATTTAGTTGATAAAAATAATAATGTTAATACTAGTGTTAAGGTGTGCAGTGTAACTTTAGGTAATTTAGCTAGTTATAATTTAATTAAGTATGATGATGATGATACTAAAATAATACTTAGTCCTGTTGATAATGCTGATATGACTGAAACTGAAGTTCAATTTACTTATAATGTTGATACTAAAATGGTTAATTTATATAATGTTAATTTTGTTTATGAAACTACGACAACAAAATCTACTACTGCTAAACCATATAAAGATGAGAAGCCTGGTTTAACTAATCTTAATATTACTAGTGAAATTGAGGGTGTTCTTGATAGTAATGTTAATATTGCTTTTGATATTATTGATATTTATGGTGGTACTATTAAGGTATGTGTAAGTGATAATGAAGATATGAGTAAGTGTACATTTTGGAAAGAGGTAACTATTAAAGCAAATACTAAATATTCTTATAGTGATAAAATAGATTTAACTTCTTTAAGTAGTAATTATGAAACTGGTTCGGGGGCTAATGTTAAGTTATATATTTTCATTCAAAATAAAGCGTATATGGATGCGATTACATATGGAATTGATTCATCTAATTTGTTAACTACGGCCTCAAAGGATTTTACATTATATAAATATTGTAGTGAAACAGTTACTGAGGAAGCAGAATATAGTACTTGTAGTAAATCATGTGGTGGTGGAACTCAGTCAAGAACTAATACTTTAAAAGATAAATATTATTCTGATGTTTCTTGTGGTACTAAAGAAGAATCACAAGACTGTAATACACAAGATTGTTGTTCTCTTACGAGCGTAACTTATACAAACTGGGGATCATGCTCTGCATCTTGCGGAGGAGGAAGTCAAACAAGAACGGCAACTTATAAATCAAGTTATGATGGTTCATCATGTGGAACAAAAACTGAAACTCAAAATTGTAATACCCAAAGCTGCTGCTCTAAAACTACTGTAACTTATTCTGATTGGGGATCATGCTCTACAGCATGTGGTGGTGGAACTCAGTCAAGAACAGCAACTTATAAGTCAAGTTATAATAGTACATCATGTGGGACAAAAACCGAAACACAAAGCTGTAATACACAAGATTGCTGCTCATCAACTACTGCTTCATATGGATCATGGGGATCATGCTCTGCATCATGTGGTGGCGGAACTCAGTCAAGAACAGTTACTTATAAATCAACATATAACAGTGCTACATGTGAAACTAAAACTGAATCGCAAAGTTGTAATACTCAAAGCTGCTGCACAAATGTAAGAAGATGGACTTGTGCTTCTCCAACAACTAGTCTTGGTTATGAAATGACATGGGGTAATTACTGCTCAGCATCTAATCCTTGTTTATGTCAATGGAATGGTTATTATTATAGTTTATATTCTGGATATGTTTCTTCTATGTGGTATGAATGTGTGTGAGGTACTTTATGAAAAATAATAATATTGTAAAAATTTTAATAGTTATATTGATATTACTTATTTTAAGTGTGTTATATTTAGTATTTATAAAGAAAGATAATAAAAATACTTTAGATAATAATGTTACTACTACTAAGGTAACTACTACAAAGTATGTATATACTAAAAGTGATAAGACTTCTTCACAGTTAAATGCGATATTAAATCAAACATTTACTAATTATGATAAGTATGGAAATGTATATGACTTTGATATAAATATAGGTGATAAATTATATGTTAATGATTTACCTAAAAATTTAGTATATAAAGTTGTATATAATAATTTACTTTATAAGAATTTAGTTACTAATACATCTAAAGATAATTATTCTATAACTTCATTTAAAAAGTCTGATTTTAATAATTATTATAAGAAGTTATTTAATATAGAAGATGATATAAAAGATATTACTATTAATGATAATGTTTATACTTTAAATAATGATGTATATGAATATAGGGAAGAGATTAAAACTCCGACAGAACCTATTATAAATAATGATATTGATGTAGTTAAATATTTACCTATAGATTATGTTATAAGTGATAATATTTTAACTATAGATGTCGGTGTATATTATTATAAAATAAGTGATAGTGAGAAAATATATCAAGATAAAGATTTTAAAAATTATGTTTGTTTATTAAGTGAAATAAATGATAATATTACAAAGTTTAAGATATATAGATATCATTATGATATTAATAATAAAGATAATATTTTTACATATGTAGAAAGAGTAAATTAAATATAGTTTATGTTTAAGATAAATAGTTTTAGGTATTTATCTTTTTCTTTATGTATAGGTAAAAATATGATAGAATTATGGTGTTTGAAGGTGAATTATATGCGTAAAACTGTATGTTTAATAGGTAGACCTAATACTGGTAAATCTACTTTATTTAATAGATTAATTAATGAGAAAAAATCAATAATTATGGATACCCCTGGTATTACTAGAGATAGAGTATATGGTATAGTGAATTATAATAACAAGAGTTTTCATTTAATTGATACTGGTGGTATTGATTTAACTAATGAAGATTTTAATTATAATATTAAGATGCAAGCAGAGCTTGCGATCGATGAAAGTGATGTTATTGTTTTTGTTATAGATGGTAAGACTGATTTAACTGTTAATGATAAACAAATTGCTAATCTTTTACAAAGAAGTAATAAAAAGGTAATAGTTGCAGTTAATAAGTTAGATGATGTAAAACATGATGATAATATATATGCATATTATGAACTTGGTTTTGATAATTTAATTAGTATTAGTGCTGAACATAATAGGGGTATAACTAAGTTATTAGATGAAATTACTATAGATTTTCCTGATTATACTACAGAAGAAGATGCTGCTATATTAAAGTTTTCTCTTATTGGTAGACCTAATACTGGTAAAAGTTCTTTAATTAATGCTCTTTTAAATGAGGAAAGAGTTATTGTTTCTGATGTAGCAGGCACCACTAGAGATGCGATAGATACTAGATTTACTTATGAAAAGAATGATTATATTGTTATTGATACTGCTGGTATGCGTAAAAAGGGTAAAATCTATGAAAATGTGGAAAAGTATAGTTTAATTAGAAGTTTAAAAGCAATTGATAGATCTGATGTATGTGTACTTGTTATTAATGCAGAAGAGGGTATTATTGAGCATGATAAACATATTGCATCTTATGCACTAGATGCTGGTAAATGTTTAGTTATTGCGGTAAATAAATGGGATTTAATTAATAATAAAGATGAAGAAATGAAAAAATGGACTAAAGATATTAGAGTTAATTTTCAGTTTGCTCCTTTTGCTAGTATTGTATTTTTATCTGCTAAGACTAAGTCAAGAATTCATACTTTAATGCCAGAAGTAATAAAGTCATATGAAAGTGCGACTAGAGAAATTAAAACATCACTACTTAATGATGTTATAAGGGAAGCAGTTGCGATTCATGAACCTCCTTCATATAAGGGTAAACGTTTAAAAATATATTTTGTAAATCAAGCTGATATTAGACCTCCTAAGTTTGAGTTTTCAGTTAATAATAAAAAATTAGTGCATTTTTCTTATGAAAGGTATTTAGAAAATCAAATTAGAGAGAACTTTGAATTATCTGGAACACCTATTATATTAAAATTTAAAAATAGGGGAGATAAAGATGAAGATTAGAAATTTGTATATAATTTTAATTATTACTTTAATTTTACTTTTACTTAGTATTGGTTCTTATTATTTTATAAAGAAAAGTGATGATTTAAAGTTTTCAGCTAGAGTTATTGAAGCATTTTCTGAAAGTGCGATTATAAGACCTCTTGATAATGATTTACTTAAAAAGTATGATGTTATACTTATAGATATACCTAATTTAAATAAGGGAGATATTATTGAACTAAAAGCAGATAAAGATGTGCTTGAGACTTTCCCTGTAAAGATGAAAGTTATATCTTATAATGTTTTAGAAATGGGTAGTTCTACTACTAAAATAGAAGAGGAAATAACTACTAAAAGTATAGAAAATACTACAGAGGTAACTAGTAAAATAACTACTATTAAAGTAACTACTAAAGAAGTAGAAAAAATAACTATAGAGGAGTATTTAAATAAAGAAATTAATGAAGTGGAAACTAATAAAAATAATAAGTCATTTAAGGAAACTGCTAAGGAAAATTTTATAAAGGTAGTAGATTTTATTTTTTATGATAAGGATATAAATGGTGTTTATTTTAAAGATTTATCTAATGAGGTAAAGTTAAAAGTAATAGCTTTAGCGTTAAAGTTAGATAATATTATTGAAAAGTATTATCCTAATTATAAAGAGGGATTATCTTCTTCTTATTTAGGCGCGAAGGGTTCTTTAATTAAATTATATTTAGAAAAAACTACGGAGTTTTGTGATAAAAATGATGCAGTATGCAAGCAAGGTAAGGAAGACTTTAAGGAACTAAAGAAAAGTTTAAATATTACATGGGATATTATTAAATCATTAACTGATGCTGGTGTAAGTAAGTTAAGAAAGTGGTATGAAATCTATAGTGGAAAATGAAATATTAATTAATGGTATAAAGTATATTTATGTAATTGAATTTAAAAGAGTTAAAAATATTTATTTTAGAGTTAAAGAGGATTTAAAGATACATGTATCGTGTCCTAAGAGTGTTTCTAAAAGTTATATTGAAAACTTGTTAATACAAAATGAAAATGCGATTATTAAGATGACTAATAATATGAAAAATAAGATGGATAAGAAAGAAAGAATTCTTTATTTAGGTAATGAATTAAAACTTATTATTACATCTAGTAAGCCTTATATTTCTGATGAATATATATATGCTAAGGATTTTATAAGCGCTAAAGAGTATGTATATAGTTTGGCTTATCCTGTTTTTTTAGAAAGAGTAAATGCTATAAAGAGGGAGTTTAATAATTTACCTTTATTTACTTTAAGGGTGCGTAAGATGACTTCTAAATGGGGTGTATGTAATAAAAGAAGTATGAGTGTTACATTAAATACATATTTAATTGAAAAAGATGTTCATTTAATTGATTATGTAATTGTTCATGAGTTATGTCATTTTAAATATATGGATCATAGTGCTAATTTCTGGAATTATGTAAGTTTATTTTATCCTTATTATAAGTTAGCAAGAAAGGAGCTTAATCATGATTGAGTCTTTAAGTAATGAAAAGATTAAATATTATACTAAGTTAAATGATAAAAAATATCGTAAAATTGAAAAGTTATTTATTGCTCCTGGTATTCATTTAGTAGAGGAAGCTTTAAAAAGAGGTATTGTTAAAGAAATTCTTTTATTAAGTGGGGAAGATAATATTTATGATGTTAAAACTACTTATGTTACTAAAGAGATACTTAAGAAAGTTTCTAATTTAGATAGTCCTCCTAAAGTTCTTGCTATTTGTAATATGTTACCTTCTAAAGAAGTATGTGGTAATGTTATTATACTTGATGATATAAATGATCCAGGTAATTTAGGAACTATTATAAGAAGTGCGGTAGCGTTTAATTATGATACTATTATTGCTAGTTCTAATACAGTTGATTTATATAATTTAAAAACTATTAGATCTAGTGAGGGAATGATATTTAATGTTAATTATATAACTTCTTCTTTACCTGATGCGATAAAAGAGTTAAAGGATAAAGGTTATACTATTTATGGAACTAATGTTAGTGGTGGAAGTAAAATAAATACAGAAAATAAAAATCATGCTTTAATTATTGGTAGTGAAGCAAGTGGGATGAAAGATGAATTAAAGAGTTTATGTGATAAGTTATTATATATAAAAATGAATCCTTTATGTGAAAGTTTAAATGCTGGAGTATCTGCAAGTATCTTAATGTATGAGTTAACGAAGGAGATAAGTAAATGAAAAATATTAATTTTTTAAATAATAGATATTTTGCTCTTGGGGGATTATATGATAATGTAAAAATATTTGAAAATACTATAGATGCTTATAAAAATGCAATTAATAAAAATTATGGCATTTATGTAACTATTAGAGAAACTAAGGATCATGAATATATTTGTTATAATGATGAGGATTTAACAAGAACTCATAATTTAAAAGATAAAGTATCAGAAATAACTTATGAGGAACTTTCTTATTTATCTTTTTATCATATACCTAAGTTAGAGGAGTTTATTAGTCTTATTTCTAATAAGGTACCTGTTATTTTTAATTTAAATATACGTAAAAGGAAAGGTATTTTAAATATATTAAGTAATTATAATAATGATATTGCTATTGTTAGTATGGATAACCATCTTTTAAGTTCTATTACTAAAACATATCCTAATTTTATTATAGGGGAGATAATAACTAAGAGAAGTTTTAATATTACTTCATTA
>CAVIQT010000018.1:5775-31797 GCA_963645165.1 Phocaeicola vulgatus | reverse complement strand
GTTTTAGAGAATTTTACTTCTTCATTTTTTAAGTTTTTAAATACATTATATATTACAGATTTTAATTCATAGTATTTAGTTTTTAAGTTATTTTCATTAGTCATATTTAATATACATAAATGTCTTTCTGCTTCATCATTTACTATAGTAGTTCCTATTTCAAAAATGTTTATTTCTTCAAAGTTATTAACATTTACAGCAGCACTTTCAAGTAAACTTAGGGATAAGTTATTACGTAAAGTATTATCTTCAGTTTTACCTAGTAGTTTTACATTATCAATATTTATATTAATTTTCTTTAAGAATGATGTCTTATTCCATAGATAAGTATGAACTTCATTCATGTTATATTTAGTTGCTAGATAGTTTTTTACTTCATATTCTAAGTCATAAGTTTTTTCTGGGTTTTTGAAAGTTAAGTCCATTTTTAGTGGGATATGGCTAAAATTTTCGTAGCCATACATACGAGATATTTCTTCAATTATATCTGCTGCGATAGTTACATCTTTTGTTGATCTAAAGGTTGGAACAGTTACAATAAATTTATCTATTTTATTTTCTACTTTAAATTCTAGAGATTCTAAAATATCAAGGACAGTTTTATCATCAATATCAAAGCCCATATATTTATATAAGTAATTTTTTTCTAATTCAATAATATTATTAGATTGAATAGTTGGGTAGATGTCAGTTATTTCTGAGTCTAGGATTAGATTAGGATTTTCATCTTTTAGTAGTTTGATAAATCTTTTAGTAGCAGTCATTGCCATGTTTGGATCTAGACTTTTTTCGTATCTGGCACTTGCTTCCGTACGAAGACCTAGTCTTATAGCGGTTTTTCTAACAGTAGATGCTTCAAAGGTAGCAGATTCTAAAACGATACCCGTAGTATCAGAGACTATTTCACTATCTAAGCCACCCATAACACCAGCGATAGCAAAGTATTTTCCGGCATTTTTAATCATTAAGTCTTCATGAGTTAGTTTTCTTTCTTGTCCATCTAATGTTATGTATGTATCATTATCTTTGGCTAAACCTATTTCAATATTTTTTACAACACGGCTATCAAAAGCGTGCATTGGCTGACCTAGTTCTAACATTATATAGTTAGTTAAGTCGACTAGTAGGTTAATACTTCTCATACCAGCATAGTATAGGAATATTTGCATCCACATTGGGGTTGCTATATTATTTATATTAGATATTTTAGTGCCGACATATCTGTAACATAGTTCAGGATTATCTATAGTGATATTTAATTTTTCATTAGAGTTATTTTGCTCTTCAAAAAGTTCTAGTGGTTTTAATTCATGGTGAGTAATAGATGCGATTTCACGGGCTATACCGTAGTGTCCCCATAAATCAGGACGATGAGTTAGAGATTTATTATCAATCTCTACAATTATATCATTTACTGGGAAAAGTTCTTTAAAGTCAATTCCTACTTTAGTGTTTTCTGGAAGTTCAATAATGCCAGTGTGATCATCAGAGATACCTAATTCTTTACCAGAACACATCATACCATTAGAGTCAATTCCAAGTAGTGGTCTTTTAGTTATTTCTATTCCGTCAATATGACCACCTACTTTAACTAGGGCACTTATTAGTCCTGCTTTAACATTAGGTGCTCCGCAGACTATATCTAGTATTTCAGTGCCAGCATCTACTTTTAAAATATGTAGTTTAGTACTTTTAGGATGATCTTTTACTTCAATTATTTTAGCTGTTATGACTCCATCAAACTGAGTACCTTTTACTTCTACACCCTCTACTTCAGCAGTGCGAATAGTAAATTTATCCCAGATGTTTAGAAAGTCAATATCTTCACTATTTTTTATATGTTTTTTTAATATATTACATGATATTTTCATAATTACCTCACATTAAAATCTTTCAAGTATCTTAAATCTCCAGAGTTTAAGATTCTGATATCATTTATTTTATATTTCATCATTGCTAGCCTAGTTAGTCCTAAACCAAAGGCAAATCCAGAGTATTTATTAGGGTTTATTCCACATTCTTTTAAGACATTAGGGTGAATCATACCACATGGGCAAAGCTCTAACCAACCAGAGTTTTTACATGTAGGACAGCCTTTACCATCACATATTGTGCATGAGCAGTCTAATTCAAATCCGGGTTCGGTAAATGGGAAGAAACCGGGGCGTAAGCGAACTTTAACATCTTTTTGAAATACTTCTTTGAGCATTCCTTCCATAGTATATATTAAGTTACATATGGAAATATTTTCATCTACTACCATTCCTTCTACTTGGAAGAAAGTGTTTTCATGGCAAGCATCTAAGTCTTCATTTCTAAAGCATCTACCTGGGGCGCATAGTTTAATTGGGGCACCATATTTTTGCATGCCTCTAATTTGTAAGGTGCTTGTTTGGGTTCTTAATAGTTTGCCATTATCTAGCCAGTATGTATCTTGCATATCTCTAGCAGGATGCGTTTTAGGAATGTTTAGAGCTTCAAAGTTGTAGTATTCAGTATCCATTTCAGGACCTGACATGATAATAAAGCCCATATTTTTTAAAATATTAGTTACTTCTCTACCTACAATAGTTACGGGGTGAAGAGAACCACTTTGTTTTTTTACTGGTTCAGTAGGATCAAATGAGTTAGCAGATGAAGATGTAGCTTCTTCATATTTAGATGAAATAATACTATCTAATTCTTTTTTAGCATTATTAAATAATGGGCCATATTGTTTCTTTTCTTCGATACTCATATCTTTTAAAGATGACATAAATTGCATTATTTTACTTTTTTTACTTAAGTATTTTGATTTAACATTTAAGTAATCACTTTCATTTTTAATGATTTCATTTTTTGCTTCTTCAAGAAGTTTTTTAATTTGTTTTTCCATTTCTTTCCTCCATAAAAAAAATCACAAATATAAGGGTGACTAGTAGCCACGGTACCACCTTATTTCATGATTTACATGCTCTTTAATGATTAACGCTCATAACGATTAATGCTCATATATTGAAATTCATTAATTAAGTTATTTTATAAATACTTTCAGCTAATAATATTTACTCTCTTTAAAATGTCTTAATTAACTACTTAGATATAATCACTGCATTACAATTAAGAATTCTAACATTTATTGCTTTGTGTGTCAATAAGATTTATTCATATATTTCATTATTAGATAAGTAATAATAGTTATGATTAGAGTCTTCATAGACTATTTTTTTATCACTTGTTTGGTATAGATTTATTATTTTTTTATCTATATTATTTAAGTTAATGCTTTGTTTTATATTTTGTATATCTTCATTTTTATATTCTCTTATAGTACTTAGTGATGATATATAATATAATTTACCATCATTAGTTAAGATATATATAGTTGGAATAGAAGATTTTTGGTTATTAATATAGTACATTTTGGTTGCATTATTTATTTCTAGTTCATATTTATTATCATTTAAAGTTAGGTAGATTTGGTTGTTTTCTATGGTGATTTTTAAATTATTAAGGTTGTAAGTTTTTCCGTATTTTATGGCAGTTAGATTATTAGGTATAGTGGTAGTTTCTTGGGTAGTATTTTCTTTATAGTTAACTGGTTTAGTCTTATTTACTTTTACTAAAAATGTAGTTATTAATATTAGTAATATAAACGTGCATATTATTAAAATATATTTTTTATTCATTAGATATTCTTCTTTCATAATTTTCTAGTTATTTCTGTTTGACTATATATGCTTTCTAATTCTTTATCTTTTAATAAATTATTTAGTTCTTCTTTGGTAGTGGTTTTTAATGGTTTAAATGGTTCATAAATAAAGTATAAGGGGTTATCACCATCAACAAATATAATAGCGATACTAGATGAGTCTTTACCATTTTCTTCTGGTAAATTATTTTTAACAATTTGAATAATTAGTTTTTCTTGTTCTTCTTTGGTAAATAGTTTTTTCCTTAGATATAGTAAATAATTAAAGGCAGATATCCCTATAAGATTACTGGTATCAACGTATTCTAACATCATTTTAATTCTTTCGTTAAAGGATATTTTTGGGTTATCTATACCATATAGTTTTTGTAATACTTCTAGGCTAGATACTTTTTGATAGTATTTTTGGCGATAGTTTTCTTCATTTTTTATGGCATTATAGACATTATATAGGGAATGAGCAAATTCTTCTTTAGTTTCTTTATTTTGATTTTCACATGTTATTCCGGTGGTATTTTCACCTAGTTTGGTATTAAACATATCACCATAGAATATGGTATCTACTGAGTCTGCTTTTACTAGATATTTACCTACTCTAAAGATTAGGTTTTCATGGCCTTCGCCATAACTGTCTGATTCTTCATAGGCGTATACTTCAAAGTGGATACCTAGTTTGTTTAGCATATATGCATATATAGCGTTAAATTCATAGCATACGGCTTCATTATTTTGTAAGTTAATAGATGGTATATAGTTAATATCACGGTGTTTTTCTAGATGCTCGCCTAACTGCTCTGATGAGTAATATTCATCATTATAAGTTAGGATACTACACATTTTTAAGTATATATAAATAGCTTTTTCTAATAAAGAGTTGTTTTTATCCATACCATTTAATATGGCATTTTCTAGGTCTTTATCTACTTTAGTTTTACTTACTGATGAGTTAACATCTTCATATATTTCATTTATACTTTCATAGTCATAGTCTTTATATAATATAATATTATTTATTCTTTCTTTTATATCCTCAGGGAAAATATAATTTTCGGAAATATCATTATTAATAAGAAATGTAGATACTATATAGAACATATAGTCTAGTCTAATATTATGAAATGATTTATTTAGATTAATAAGTCTTTGATAGGTAATAATTGGTAGTTCAATAAAAGCGATGATATCAGATCCTTTTACATGGTAAGTTTCTCCTTCAATAAAGCAAGATATATCTTTATCTTTATAGTCATTAATAAAGGCATCATAGGTTACATATTTTTTTAGTCTACTTATTAGTTTTAAGTCATCTTCTGTAAATTTAATAGTTTGCTCTTTTTGTATTTTTAATATTTGCTCTATAAAGTTTGCTTTGGTTAGGGTAATGAAGTTACCTAGGTCACCATAAGCATAGTGGCATATTTTAATTTCAGGAAATTCACCTTTAAATACTCTAAAAAGATAGTTGCGGTATCTTGGTTCTCTTAAAAATTTAGTTATAAGTAGATCGAAGTTTATTTTATTTGGGCGCACTAATTTCATTTCTTCTGGAGGTATGACTAGGACACCTTTAAGGCCATCTTCTAAGGCAGGACTTTCATTTATTACTTGTTTAGTATATTCATCCATGTAATCATCTCCACTATAATATTAACATATAAATTCGCAAAAAGAAAAAAAGCCGGATAAACCGACTTATAATTAACAAATTATTAACATTATTACAATGATTACAGCAAACATTATTAATAAGAATTTCCAAATGTATTTCATCCATTCTTTGTAAGTGATACCTAAGTATCCTAGACCTACAAAAAGAATAGCAGAACTTGGAGCAAACATACTTGCTAAACCAAATGTTGATTGAAGCATTAATGCGATTTGTTCTTTGTAATCAGCAAATGTTGTGACTAAGTAAGTTCCAATTAAATTTGCAGTGTATTGATATTCAACAGTAAACATAGATGTAAGTAATCCAGATATTGTTGATAGTAAGACATTAAATTTAGAACTTAAGCCAATAATCCAATCTACTATTGTAGGTAAGACTGGGAACATTACAGCAAATTCCAAAACTAAATAGCATAATAGTAATAATACTACTAATTTTCCTACTTTTTTAAAGCCAATACCATATGCTTCTAAGAACTCATCTAATTTAATTTTATAAATCCATTTAATTATAAGAGTTGCGATTAACATTAGAACTTGAATACCAAAAATATCCCAGCTGCCGAATGCTTGTAAGCTACTTCCTAGAATGTATCCAAAGATTGGTTCATCTAAGATTTTATATGATGTTATAGTTTCAGTTGCTTCAGTAAACCAAGTAATATTAAATACAGTATCCCATGGGAAGTATGCTAGAATTGATACTACAAAGAAAATTGATAATACAACTACTAATGGCCATACTTTAGTTTTTGATGTAGTTTCTTCACTAACAAATAATTCTTCAATTTGAGTATCTTTTTTAGTACTTTTCTTTGTTTTTATTAAGTGTAAAACAGTAAAAGTATTGTATGCTAAGAAAGATAGAGCAAACATTACTAATTTAGCCCACATAAGAGTATTATATTCTGTTGTTAGATATGATACACTGATGCCAACTATTTTAGGACTATAAATTGAACCTAATACACCAACTAGAATAGAACCAAATGTAATATTAAATGCAGTTAATTTGTCTAAATGCATTTTTCTTGCAATGGTAATAATTAATGGTGCAGCTGATATTAGTAATATGTATTCATTTGTTATGGCACTTAGGGCAGCAAGAATGAATGAAACTACTAGTGCAAATAAGATTTCCTTTCCTTTAAATGTTTTAGCAATCTTGTCTGTTAGTTTTTGATAGCCGCCAGTTTTAGATAATACTTGGTAAAAGCCGCCTAGAACAAATAGAAATGTTACTAATACGGTAAAGTAATACATACCAAGTAAACCGTATGTGAAGAAATCAAAGATTCCTATACGAGTTATATCCCCAACTGATAATGAACCATTTTGGAACATTCCTTGAGGAATTAACCATGTTAATAGTACTGAAATTAAAACCATTATGCCAGCAATTTTAACAAGATCATGCTTTTTTGCTTCTTTTTTCATTTTTAACCTCCTCTGTGAACATTATAGCATAATTTCAAATGTTCAATAGAATTTTTACGTTTTTTCGACAAAAAAAGAGGTGTTTTTCCTCATTTTTTTAATTTTAGTATAGTTTTGCACCTGCTGGGATGGAATCATCGACGATAAGAAGATTTAGTTTTTCTTCTCCTTCTTCGCTGTGAACGGCAGATAGTAGCATACCACAGGAGTCTATTCCCATCATTTTGCGTGGTGGAAGATTAGTTATGGCAATTAAGGTTTTACCTACTAGTTCTTCTGGTTCATAATACATATGAATACCACTTAGGATAGTTCTGTCTTTTCCGGTTCCGTCATTTAAGGTAAATTTTAGTAGTTTATTACTTTTTTCGACTGCAGTGCATTCTTTTACTTTAACTGCACGAAAATCTGATTTACTAAATGTATCAAAGTCAACATATTCTTCAAATAGAGGTTCAATTTCCACTTTAGAAAAATCGATAACTTTCTTTTCTTCTTTATTTAATAGTTTTTTACTTCCATTAACTGATTTCATAGTTGGGAATAATATTACGTCACGAATAGACGAACTTTCAGTAAAGAACATTACTAATCTATCTATACCATAACCAATACCACCAGCAGGAGGCATACCATATTCTAGTGCTTCAACAAAGTCCATATCAATATCATTGGCTTCATCGTTACCTAGTTCTTTTTCTTTTAATTGGTATTCAAATCTTTCTAACTGATCAATTGGATCGTTTAATTCTGTGTAAGCGTTAGCAAATTCTTTACCACCAATAAATAATTCAAAGCGGTCGACAAATCTTGGATCGTCTGGGTTTTTCTTGGTAAGTGGTGATATTTCAACGGGGTGTCCATATAGGAATGTTGGCTGAATTAGAGTTTTTTCTACATATTCTTCAAAGAATAAGTTTATGATATGACCAACATTTTTTTGATGTTCTTCAACTATAATATTATGTTCTTTTGCTAATTCTAGGGCTTTTTCAATAGTCATTTCTTCTTTAAAGTCAATTCCTGTTTCTCTTTTGATAGCATCTACCATGCTGATTCTTTCCCACGAACCAGCGATGTTTATTTCATGTCCATTCCAGTTATATGTGTATTTACCAAAAACTTCTTTAGCAATAGTTTTAAACATATTTTCAGTCATTTCCATCATACCTTCTAAGTTAGAGTATGCTTCATAGGCTTCCATTAGGGTAAATTCTGGATTATGCATAGGATCCATTCCTTCATTTCTAAAGGTACGACCTATTTCATAGACAGATTCTAGGCCACCAACTAGTAATCTTTTTAGTGGTAGTTCTAGAGCAATACGCATATACATATCTAAGTCTTGAGCATTGTGATGGGTTATAAATGGTCTAGCAGAAGCACCAGTTAAAAGGGTATTTAGTATAGGAGTTTCTACTTCAATAAAACCACGATTATCCATGAAATTTTGAATGCATCTAATAATTTTAGGTCTAGTCATAGCGGTTTTTTTAGAGTCTTCATTCATAATTAAGTCAACATATCTACGGCGATATCTTTCTTCAATATCAGTTAGGCCATGAAATTTTTCAGGTAGTGGTCTTAAGGCTTTTACTAGATGAGTATATTTTTCACATTTTAGTGTTACTTCGCCAGTTTGGGTTTTCATTACTTTACCAGTTACGCCAACAATATCTCCGATGTCGGCAGTTTTAAATAAAGTATATGTTTCTTCTCCAACGTCATTAATAGAAATATAGATTTGTATGTTACCAGTTTTATCTTGAATAGTAAAAAATGATGCTTTACCCATCTTACGAATGAACATGATACGGCCAGCGATAGTGTATTCATCAGAGATATTAGCAAATTCATCATGAGGGATATCTTGGTATTTTTCTTTAATATCTTTAGCAAAGGCAGTGCGCTTAAAACGTGAACCATATGGGTCTAGACCTAAATCTTTTAGTTTTTCCGCTTTTTCTCTTCTTATTTTTTCTTGATCAGTAAGTTCTCTTACCATGTTTTTTCCTTCTTTCTAAATAAAAAAAGTTAATGATCTAAAGGGACGATGTTAAACGTGGTACCACCCTTCTTTAATCATTAACTGATTCTCTTAATTGATAACGGTTTTTACCGGATTATAAAATCACTCAAAGGTTTTTATTCATATTAATTTTATTATTAACTTACAGCAAATGTTAACTCTCTTTAAATAAAGATTAATATTACTCGTCCTTTTCTTCGTTTTATGCCTAGATAATACTATAAATATAAGTGATTGTCAATGTAAATTTTTACTTAAGTTTCTGGTAATTTATCAATTATTTTAGTATTTATAGTATTACTAGTTATTTCATTTGTATCTAAGCTTATTGATTTATAAAATAATTTATCATTGTTATCATTATATTCTTCATAAGTATTATAGTAATAGATATTATCTTCAATATAACTTGGATTTATATAGCTAGTAGCGTTTTCTTCTTCGTATAGTTTATTACCTTCTTTAGAATATATTATAAAACTATATGTATCTATGCCGCAGCCTGTACCATTTTCAGCGATATAGTATTTATCATTTTTTATTATTTTAGTGGTGCCACAAGTAACTAAGTCAACATTTATTTTTATAGTATCATCAATTAAGGCAGCAGCAGCTTCACAGCGGTTTTCTTCTTCACTAAAAGAAATACAAGAAAAAGTTATTTTATAGTCATTTTCAGTTTTAGTTAAGTCTTTAAAATTATTAGATATTTCTTTTGAAGATAAAAGATTAGATAAGTTATTAATTATTTGGGTTTTATTTAAGTTTACATTATTATTTTCACTTTTATTATTAAAAGTTATTGTTTTAGTTGCATATAAAATTACAAATATAAGTGTGCATAAAATGATGCCGGCAAGTGCACCTAATAAAGTTTTTTTCATAATTTACCTACTTTCTATATTATTTTCTAGTGATAGTACATTTACCACCAACGTATGTTTCGTACCATGTTTGAAGTGTTTTGACATAATTATCAATACCAGATGAACTAACAGTATTTTTAGCAGTGTCTATATTAAAGTTAACATTTTTAGCACTGTAACCAGTAATAGTTTCATTATTAAAATATACTGTTAAACTCTTTCCTTTAGATGTGCATTCGATGCGATTAGATGATGATTTAATTACGGCAAATGCAATAAATATCATGGCAATAATAGCAACAAATACGCCACCTATAATAGCTAGTATTTTAACTATACTATTAGTTTTTTTCTTTTCTTTTACTTCATTTTCCATTTTTATTTTCACTTCTTTTTTTAATAATATCATACATAATAGTTAATTAATAGTTTTTTTATTGATATTTACAGCACTATAAAATCATATTTTATTTTTAGTAACATATTTTATAAAGAGGTGAAAAGTCATGAATGGAAGTTATTTTCCGAGTGCGAAAGCGCCAAATGATATGTATTTAAATAATGTAGCATCTAGCGTAAATGAAGATAACGAGCAAAGTTATATTGAGAATATTTTAAGGCTTAATAAGGGTAAAAAAGCAAAAGCGTATTTTTCGTTTCCAGATTCTGAAAAATGGCGTGATAAAGTTTTTGAGGGTATTATTGAAGAAGCAGGAAAAGATCATTTAGTTATGAGTGATCCAAATACTGGCACTTGGCAGCTTATTTTACTTATTTATTTAAATTTTGTAGAGTTTGATGAAAAGTTAAATTATAGTCATGCTTATTCAGAAATTACTTATTAGGACATTTTAGTCCTTTTTTAAATAGGATAAAAGGTTGGGTTTTTCTTCTTTTAATGTTGTATCAAGCCCATGGCCAGGGTGAATAATAATATTTTCATTATAGGTTAAAATCTTTTCTATACTTTTTTGCATATCTTTAAATGAACCACCTTCTAAGTCGGTTCTGCCAATAGATTCTTTAAATATGAAGTCACCACAAAATAAGTGATTATTAAATAATACAGATATTAAATCTTCTTTATGGCCTTTAGTTTTTATCATTTCAAAGGTAAATCCATTAATGGTATTAATTCCTTCTTTTAATGTTTGATAGTCATATATAGGGCATGATAGTATTTCTTTTAACTTTGAAAGGGCACCAATATGATCAAAGTGGTAGTGAGTTATTATTATGCCAGCAATTTCATATGGAGTATTTTTTAGGATTTCTTCTTCATTATCAGCGGGATCTATGATTAGTGATTTATTATTTTGGCTTATAATATAACAGTTTGTGTTTAGTATACCTAGTTTTAATTTTTTTATTTCCATTACTTATCCTTCTTTTAAATATATGAAAATTATAGCACAATGTAATTGATTAAAAAATAAAAATTTAGTAAAATGATAGTGGTGAAATTATGGATAGTATAATGACAATTTTACTTACAATTATTATATTTGTTGGGATTATAACTATGATATATGTTATTTATTATAATAACTTACAGGCATACAAAATAAAAATTAATGAAGCAGAAAGTATAATTGATGAGTATTTAAGAAAAAAGTATGATACATTAGATATGCTTATTGATATTATTAATGATGAAACTGATGCGACTGATAAGGCATTTAGTGATTTTAAGAATTTAAAGAATGTTAATATTTCGAGTTTTGATTTTGAAAGAAAACTATCAGAAATAAATGCTTTAATAGATAAGATAAAATTAGATTATGATGAACTTGATAAAAGTGAATCTTTTACTAATTATTATGAGGATTTATATCGTATAAATGAAAAGTTAGAAGCAACAAAGTCTTTTTATAATAAGTATACTAGTTTATTAAATAAGACAATTAAGAAGTTTCCTTCTAATATTATTGCTTTTATTCATCATATTAAAGTGCAGGCATTTTTTGATGGAAAAGATATGTTTGATGATGATATTAAAGATTTTAAATTATAGAAAAAACTTGCGAAGAGCAAGTTATTTTTTGTTATTATATAGTTCGTCGTATTCTATTTGGGCTTCAACAGCATCTAAGAAGGCTTCTTTAGCTTCTTTAGCAGCTAGTAAGGATAAAGATACAGCGTCTTTAGCATAGTCTAGTTTATTATTTATATATTTTTCTAATTTTTCAGCATCTCTTGCCTCTTTTTTTAGTTCTAGTTTTTCTTTTTCATTTTTAAGAGATTCTTCTAGTTTTTCTAAGCCTAGAGATAATTTATTTTTATTTTTGATACTTAAGTCTTTTAAATCACTTTTAGTTTCTTCTAAACTTTTTTTAGTATTATCAGCAAATTTTTCTAAATCATCTTTGGCATATAATCCTTTTATTGCCATGGTTTCACTTTCATCTTTAATTTTACTTCCTAATTTGTCAATTTCTTTGCTTAATTCAGCAATTTTTTCTTGTATTTCTTTGTTTGTCATTTTTATCAACTCCTCATATTATTATGGTATAAAATTTAAAAAATATAAGCAATAACTTATATTTAGTTTTGGAGTTTAATGGTCATTTTAAATATTTATGTTTTATAATTGCCAGTTTATTTTTTCTAAGCCATTATTTTCAAGAAACTGATTTGTTTTAGAAAATGGGTGACTGCCAAAGAAACCATGATGGGCACTGAATGGTGATGGGTGAGCTGATTCAATAATTAAGTGTTTAGGGTTAGTTATAAGGGATTTTTTACTTCTGGCAAAACTTCCCCATAGTATAAAGACAACTGGGTTATCCTTATCATTTAATACTTTAATAATGTAGTCAGTTAATTTGTTCCAACCTAGTTTTTGGTGAGAATTAGGTTTATCTTTTTCGACTGTTAGGGAGGAATTTAATAGTAAAACTCCTTCTTTAGCCCATGATGTTAAATCACCATTATTAGGTTCTTCAATATTTAAATCATCATATATTTCTTTATATATGTTTCTTAGAGATGGTGGTAATTTAACTTCTTTTTGAACAGAGAATGATAAACCATGGGCCTCACCTATTCCATGATAGGGATCTTGCCCCATTATAACAACTTTAACATTATGATATGGTGTTAGTTTTAAAGCATTAAATATATAGTTTTTAGGGGGATATATAATTTTAGTATTGTACTCATTTTCAACTTGTTTCATAAAGTTTTTAAATTCTAAACTAGAGAATATTACACTTAGTTTTTCATCCCAGTCATTACCTATCATATATGCCCCTAGTACATAATATTATTTTCTTTTGCCCAAGGGATAAAGTGATCTTTAATAGCGGATGCTAAAATGCTTTCATCATCACCTAAGGAAAGCCAGCGATATTCGATTATTTCATCGTTAGGTAAAAGAGCGACATCGACATCTTTTAAAGCAAGCATCATGTGCATTTCAATCATTAAACTAGGATCAGATAAGGCTGGCTCTCTAAAGCATAATATTTCTTTTAATTCATCTTCGCGTATATCAAAGCCATTTGCGATTTCTTCTCTTATTTCTCTTCTGGCTGCTTCTTTAAATGTTTCTCCTTTTTCAACACCACCGCCTACTAGAGTGAATTTTCCTTTTTTACTACTTCTTTGGGACATACTTATTAATAGTTTTCCGTCTCTTACAAAGGCAGTGCCGACAACATATATTAATTCATTCATATAAATACCTCACTTATGATATGTTTCATTATTTATTATTTTAAATCCCCTGTAAATTTGTTCTAGTAATATTCCTCTAAATAGTCCATGAGGAAATGTCAAGTCACTAAATGATAGTAAATAGTCTGCTTCTTTTAGTACAGTATCATTTAAGCCATCAGAGCCACCAATTATAAAATCGATATTAGCATCAAACATTAAGTGTTCATGGATAAATTTAGAAAATGATATAGAGTTCATTTTATGACCATTTATGGATAAAGCGACTTTATAGTTTTTATTATTTAATTTTTTTAAAATTCGTTCGTTTTCTTCTTTTTGGTTACTGTCTGGTAGTTCGATTAGTTCTATTTTGTGATATTTGTTAATACGTTTTAAATAATCTTCTACCATATTAACCATATAATTTTCTTTTAATTTGCCAATACAGATAATTCTTATCATACCTCAATCAGTTCCGTTTTCTCGTTTTGTTTAGCTGCTTCAATATTTTCAAAATAAATGTCTTTATCAGCAAATTCTTTTTTTATGGTATTTAGTGCAAGCTCTGGGGTGTTATTTTCTTCAGATAAATGAGCTAGAATTATTTTTTTAGTATCTGGGCCAATTAGTTTACTTAAGTAAAAGGAACATGATTCATTGGATAAGTGGCCTACATCAGAGTTTACTCTGGCTTTTAACCATTTAGGATATCTACCATTTAGAAGCATTTCAACGTTGTGATTACTTTCCATAATATAGACATTTTTATTTTTTAATTTTTTGAAATATTTTTGGTTTAAATAGCCAGTATCAGTTATTTGAACAATAGATGAAGTACCTTCAGTAATAATGAACCCTCTAGAATCAGTGGTATCATGACTAGTTTTGATATTTTCAATTAAACAGTCATTAATGGTTAGATTATCTTCTAAAAACATAATATTTTTATAGTCTTCTAGATAATCTAAGTCTTTTAGCATGAGATGAGTTAATATTATTACGGGATTATATTTTTTAGTAATGGCTTTTAAACTTGAGGTGTGGTCAGTGTGGGTATGGCTTATTAAAATATAATTTATATCTTTCATACTTAAGTAGTTTTCATTTAGTTTTTCTTCTAATTTAGAAAGATTAGTGCCAGCATCTATTAGTATATTATCTTGTTTAGTTCTAATTAAAGTAGAGTTTCCTTTGGAGCCACTTGCAAGAACGCTTACTAACATGATAGGGCCTCACATGGATTTATATAAGAACCTGTATTATTATTTATGATACCAAAGTGAAGATGAGTTCCAGTTGATGAACCACTATCTCCCATGTAACCAATGTGCTGCCCGCGAGTTACGTGATCTCCGACTTTTACTTTTATATCCGCGATTATATGGGCATAGATTACGGTAAATGCGCCATCATCAGTTTGGATTCTAATGTAGTTACCCCAGCTTTGACCACATGAGCTTCCATAGTATCCTTTATTAGGACAGCTACTATTTGTAACGGTTACGGTTCCATCAGTTGATGAATAAATTGGAGATCCAAATCCACTACCGGAAATATCTATACCATTATGGTGTTTTCCCCAGCGCCATTTGTAACCACTGGTTATGATGTATGGACTTACGGTTGGCCAGTACCAGTCTTCAGTTCCGGTATTAATATAAGTGCCACCAGTAGAATATGATTTAGTTCCACGAGCAACTATTTTATTTACAGTTGGAGTTATTTCTTCTTTTTTAGTAATAACTAAGTTTTCAATCGCACCATTACGATACTGGATACTTTCAGTAATTTTTAAAGTACCATTTGATCCTTCTTGTAAGACTTTAGTATCTCCTTTATACATAGAATCATCATCTTGATATTCAGTTTTAAATTTATTTGTAATATTTTCAACTACTTCTTCTTCATGAACTATATTTACTATAGGTGAGATTAAACCAATAGATACCTGCTGACCTTTAGTAAGTAAGGCATTTTGGTTTGGTATACTAGGATTAGCAATAAGAAATTCTTCAATACTTAAATTATTTTTATCTATAATATCATCAATTGAATCGTTTTCACCAACAGTATATAGTTTTTGTTCTTCAGTTGTACCAAATAATAGATACTTGCTTAAATCAGCATCATTAGTAAATATGTTTTCTTTAACACTAATATATGCTTCTTTTATAGTAATTTTTTCATCCCAATAAATATTATCTATTTTTGATCCAGTATCAGATATTAGTTCTTGTTTATTGTTTTTATAGGCATTTAATTTTTCTGTTCCAACAAAGGCTGCTACTGTATTATAAAATGCAGTTTCAAAATCTTCTTTGTTTAGAGCGTAAATATATACTGGTTCTTTATTTTCTTCGGTATATCTAATTGTTATGATATATCCATCAATGGTAAAAGGGTCGGTATTTTCAATGATGTCATAGATTTGTTCAGCAGTTTTTATTTCTTCATCGTATGTAGATATTTTTTCAATTTTTAGCCCAGATGGTGGATATACTTTGTCTACTTTGTATTTCTTTTTTATTTCTTCTTGTTTTTGGTTAACTAAATCAAGAAATTTATCACGAGAGTTTAAATAGCCAATGGTTTTACCATTTAAGTATACTTGATATACACTAGTTGGAGCGGCTAACGTTTCTTCACTTGCGCCCATAAAAAAGACTAGTATAGATAAAACTATTGTAATTAATATTGATATTAAGGTGTCTTTACCTTTCATTTTCATCACTTCTCTTTATATTTTTTATTCGTTTTTCTTTAAGTAATTTCTAAAGTTACTCATGTCTCTTTCAAATAGTAGTTCGATTGTGCCGGTGCCACCGTTACGGTGTTTACCAATAATTAATTCAGTTACTGAGGTATTAGACATTTCACCAGCAGGTTTATTATAATAATCATCACGATATAGGAATGCGACTATGTCAGCATCTTGTTCAATTGAGCCTGATTCTCTTAAGTCTGACATGATAGGTCTTTTGTTTTCACGAAGTTCAACACTACGAGATAACTGAGCAAGGGCGATTACTGGTACTTTTAGTTCCATAGCCATGGTTTTTAAACTTCTAGAGATTTCTGATACTTCTTGCTGACGATTTCCTTCATATTTAGATGATCCGGATAGCAACTGTAAGTAGTCAATTACTACTAGGGCAAGTCCATCATCTTGGGTAGCTAAACGGCGACATTTGGCGCGTAATTCAGAAATAGTAAGGCCAGAGTTATCTTCAAAATAGATTTTAGTATCTCCTAGTTCGGATAAGGCTTCGTTTACTTTTTTCCAGTCATTATGTTCTAATTTGCCAGTTTTAAGTTTGGATAGTTCAATACCACCAACAGCAGATATCATACGCATCATTAACTGTTCAGCGCTCATTTCCATGTTAAATATAGCGACTGGTTTTTTAGTTTTTACAGCGGCATTTATTGCGATATTTAAACCGAAAGCAGTTTTACCCATGGCAGGGCGAGCGGCTAAAATAATTAATTCATTAGGATGAAAACCACTTGTTAGTTTGTCTAAATCATAGTAGCCAGATGGAACGCCAGTTATATCATTTTTATTTTTAGCAAGGCGTTCTAATTCTTCTTGAGTAGTTCTGATTACTTCACCAATGGTTTTAAATTCTCCTGCTTTACGAGCTTTAGTAACACTAAAAATTTTCTTTTCAGCATCATCTATTAAATCATTGGTATCACTGTTTTCATCATAAGCATAAGTAGTAATACTGTTAGTTACATCAATTAGTTTCCTTCTTAGAGCTTTTTCTCTTACAATATCAAGATAATAATCAACATTAGATGCAGTAATTACAGAGTCAATAACTTCACTTAAATATTCAATTCCACCGATAGCGTTAATAGAGCCTTTTTTTTCAATTTCATTTTTAACAGTGGCTGAGTCTAAAGGAACGTTATTTTGATGTAAACTTTTAATTGCACTAAAAATCCTTTTATTAGGTTCACTAATAAACATATCTTCATCTAGTTCTTCACATATTTTATCTAAAGCATAGCTAGTTAAAAATGCGCAACCTAAAACCGACATTTCTGCTTCTAAATTTTGAGGTGGTTTTCTTTCTGCCATGTTATGCCTCTACTACGTGAATGTTTGCTTTAGCAGTTACTTTTTTATGTAAATTTATTTCTACAATGTGCATGCCAAGTGTATCAATTGGATTAGATATATTGATAGTTTTTTTATCAACTATTATATCTTTTTGCGCTAACTTTTCAGCAATTTGTTTAGATGAGATGGTACCAAATACTTTGCCATTTTTACCAGTTTTAACACTAAATTCTAGAGTTATTTTTTCTATTTTTGTTTTTAGGATTTCGCACTCTTTAATTAAGGCATCTTCTTTAGCGTTTCTGATATCTATTTGTTTATCTAAAACTTTTTTGCTGCCATCAGTATACTTAACAGCTAAGCCATTTTTAATTAAAAAATTTTGAGCGTATCCATCACTTACATTAATTATCTGGTCTTTTTTTCCTTGCTTTTTTACATCTTTTAATAAAATTACTTTCATTTATAAAACTCCCATCTAATCAAAAATTATTATAACAAATATATAAAAAAAAAGATACCCTAAGTGTGTGAGGGTGATTAATCTATTTCATTAGAAGTAATTGCTTTTATACTATTATATTCTGTAGATGTTAGATTACCATCTTTTAGGTCTATATAATTAAAATGAACCTTGTTGGTGTTACTTTCATCATTTATGTTATCAGTTGTTAGATAGTATAGTTTATTATCTGATATAGTTATTTTATATGTTCCAAGAGGGTTACTAGCATTAGTAGTATTTAGTTCATTAGTATTAAAGTCTGTTACAGTATTTGTGATGGTTTTTAAGAGATTGCCAGATGTATTATAAATATGAATTTTTCCAATACCATATAGATTACCAAATATACCTTCTTCAATGATATAAAAATCATTAGTTTTTAATATGTATAATCCAGTTGGTTCATAGTCACCTACTTCGTGATTAAATTTAATTATATTATTTATATTTACTTTGTATGTGAAACAAAAGTTATTGTCGTTAACTTCACTAAATTTTTCTTGATTTGTACAGGTAAGTGTTATATTAAAATCATTTAGAGTAATATCATCTTGAGTAAATGTAAAGGGGTTAATATTCTGGCAGTTTTTTTCAATACATTTATCTTTTTGATCAATTATAGATAGACTTTTTATAGAAGAATCTAATATAGGAAACTCTGGCAAACTATCTTTTATTTTTTCAGTTACGTTATTGTTATTATCTTTTGCATCTTTTTTATTAAAAATTATTAAACTTCCAGCACTAATTAAAATTATTAGTATAATAGTAAATAGTATATAAGTTTTTTTCAATTTTATCACCTATATTTATTATAATTTGTATATAAGATAAAGTAAATAAACAATTATTTTAGTGTAAAGTTAGACAATATAAAAAGGAACATTAAATGCTCCTATAAAAGTTATTATTTATTTTACAAATGGTATTAAAGCCATAAAACGTGCTCTTTTGATTTGTTTAGCAATATATCTTTGATGTTTGGCGCATGCTCCAGTCATTCTACGAGGCATTATTTTGCCTTTATCATTAATATATTTGCTTATAATCATTACATCTTTATAGTCAACGTCTTTGCCAGCACACATTTGACAAATTTTCTTTTTCTTACGATAAAATTCAGCCATTGTTAATCCTTTCTAAAATGGTAAATCATTGTCATTTAGAATAACTTCTGAACCAAAATCCTTAAATGGGTCTTCGGTAATATCAGTTGTTTCAATTGGGCTTTGATTTACGTTTGTATTTCTTTCATTAAATGAATTATGGTTAGTATATGTATCTCTTTCATCAAATGGATAACTTTGATTTATATTATCATTTCTTCCATAAAATGATGGAACATCATTACTATTTTTTGATCCTAAGAATGTTACATTTTGGGCATATACTTCAGTAATATATACTTTTTTACCATCTTGATCATCATAATTTCTTGTTTGGATTCTTCCTTGGATTCCAATTAATGAACCTTTGGTGCAGTATTTACATAAGTTTTCTGCTTGTTTTCCCCATATTACACAGTTAATGAAGTCAGTTTCTCTTTCGCCTTGGGCATTTGCAAATTGACGATTAACTGCTAGAGAAAAACTACAAGTTGTATTACCAGTACTAACGGTTCTTAATTCAGGATCTCTTGTTAGTCTTCCGACTAATGATACATTATTCATTATTATTACTCCTCATCTAATTTAATAATTTGATGTCTAATGATGTTTTCGTTAAGTCTAGCTTTACGATCAAACTCTTTAATTGCATCATGAGAAGCTTCAACTGTAACAACATAGTAAAATCCACTAATTTCTTTGTTAATAGGATATGCAAGTTCTCTTTGTCCCATATTTTTTGATGAAGTTATTTTACCTTTCATATCGGTAATAACTTTGTTTAATGATTCTACTGTTTCTTTTACAGCTTTTTCTTCTAAAGTTGTTTTAACAATAAACATTATTTCATATTTGTCCATTTTTCTATCCTCCTTTTGGTCTATTCGGCTTTATATAAATAAAGCAAGGAGCTTTCGCTCAGGAAGTATTATAGCATACTGTTTAATTATATGCAAAGTTTTTCTCTTAAATTTTTTAAAACTTTTGTTTTATTTTTGTAGCATATATGGTTTAATTCTTGCTTTTCTTTTAGCTCTTTCATATTCTTCTGGAAAACATTCTACTAAATCACCAAAACTATTTGTAATATCAGCAATTTCAAGTTCAGATACGCCATTAAATTTTTGAGTAAGTATTTCATACATTACTCTTTCTACATCTTCTTTAAAAACAGTCATTACTCCTTTACCAGTATACCTGGTTACAATTTTACTTAATAAATTTTGGTAAGCTTCCCATTTTTGCATTTCTTCTAAAGGGTCTTTTAGAGGATGGCAAGAAAGGTTAGGTGCTGGCACTAAGTTTAAACCGCCACCAGGGCGATGTTCTTCATCATATGTGCAACCGGTTGGAGTTAACATTGAGCAGCTTTTTTTCATAGAAAACAAATCAACAACATCACGATCAACATTTCTAGCACGTAAATATAAAAAAGGCGCCATAATTTTCTTACCAGAGGGTAGCATTTTTATTTTTAAGGCACTAACTATGGAAATATTTCCGGACTTTAAGGCAGTAGTAATTGTTTCTTTGTTAATATTAGGAAAATCACTTACAAAGTAGTCACATCCACTTTTAATACAGCATTTACCTTTACATTTAGCACATAATTCTTTATTTATATTTTCCATATAAATCACTTCCGAGGGGTTATTTTATAGTAATTATGACTTTTTGGCAATAAAAAAATGTTAATTAATAACACTTTTTAAACATTAAATCTAAAATATACAATATCGCCGTCTTGCATTAGGTATTCTTTACCTTCTAAACGCATTTTGCCGGCTTCTTTAACTTTAAGTTCGCTTCCGCATTCTTTTAAATCATCAAAAGACATTACTTCGGCTTTAATAAATCCACGTTCAAAATCACTGTGAATTATTCCTGCACATTCTGGTGCTTTCATACCTTTTTTAAAAGTCCAAGCACGGCATTCATCTTTACCGGAAGTGAAAAAGGTTTGAAGACCAAGTAAATCATAAGTAGCAAAAATAAGTTTATCTAGACCACTATGGTTAATACCCATTTCTTTTAGGAAGTTTTCTTTATCATCATCATTCATTTCAGCTAGTTCGCTTTCCATTTTAGCACTAACGACAACTACGCCTGCATTTTCTTTTCCGGCGTATTCAGATACTTCTTTAGTATAGTCATTATAACCAGTAATGGCATCATCTTCATTTACATTTGCCATATAGATAATAGGTTTTAAAGTTATAAAACAAAAGGGTTTTAGAATAAGAAGTTCATCTTTATCTAGTTCTAAACGTCTAAGAGGGATGTTTTCTAATAGGGCTTTTTCACATTTTTTTAATGTTTGAAATTCTAATAATTCGCCTTTATCTTTAGTCATTTCACATTTTTTAGCAATTTTACCGATTCGGTTTTGAATAATTTCAAGATCGGCCATTATTAATTCTAAGTTAATTATTTCAATGTCTCTTATAGGGTCAACTTTGCCTTCTACATGAATAATATCATTATTTTCAAAGCAGCGAACTACTTCTACAATTGCATCTACTTCTCTAATGTGAGATAAAAATTTATTTCCTAAACCTTCACCTTTAGATGCGCCTTTTACAAGACCTGCGATGTCAGTAAATTCATAAGTTGTTGGCACGACTCTTTCAGGAATATATAAATTTTCTAAAAATTCTAAGCGAGAATCAGGAACAGTTACAACACCAACATTTGGGTCAATAGTGGCAAAAGGATAATTTGCTGCTAGGATATTTTTTTTAGTTATAGCATTAAATAGAGTACTTTTTCCAACGTTAGGTAAACCAACAATACCTGCTTTTAACATGTTTTTTTCACTTCTTTCTGTTTTGATTCTATGATTTCTTTTTTTACTTTTTCAAGGTCAGGTTTAACTCCTCTTTTGTATAGAACCTGAATGATGTCCATACCGGGGCCACGGTTACCTTCGATAATAATAGGACCATTTTCGCTTATGCCGACATCCCAACCAACAACATTAACATTATCATTTACAGTAGCGGCTTCTTTTGTCATTTTAACTATTTCATTCCAGTAAGGAATTTTAAAGCCATCTACTTTTTCATGGGTTATGGATGTTTCTAGACTTTCATTTCCTTTTTTATCGATAGCATTTCCTTCTAATGTGCCATTTTCAATATTTACTTTAACACCCATACCACCTTGATGGAAGTTATCTACAATAGATTTGCCACCACCAATACGAGCAACTGCGAAGAGAATATCACTTTTTCCATTAATACATTTTGTTACAACTCTTATGGTATTTAAACTATCAGGATTTAATTTACTCCAGGTTTTATCTTGAATTACTAGTTCTTCTAATAAGCAATTTTCTTTATTTAGGTTTTCATAGAATTCTTTTATGTTTTTAATTTTTTTAGTTTCTATTTTTTCTACATTAGCGCCACCTAAACCACTTATAGGTTTACGTACAATAGCATCGTGGTTTTTAATAAATTCAGCTACTTTTTCATAACCATCAGCATATGACACAAAACTTCTTTTAGTGTATTTTTTAAAGTTTTTATGGAAGTTTACTTTGTTAGAGAAAAATGGTGCGTAATCCCAGTGAGCAGCTAATTTATAAAATTCATGTTGGTAACCGATTGTAGCATAAGTACTTCTTTCTTTAAATGATTTTTCGTAAAATTTATAGTTTAGGTAATCTTGCAATCCGGATTTAAAAAACAAACAGGATATAGCAGTATCAGCAAACATAATTATTGGGCTTTTATGATTAGTTTTAGATAATTCTTTTAGTGATTCATAATATCTTTTATAGTTACCATTTTTAGCAAATTTAAGTAGTCCCATATTATCGCCTCTTAGGTAAGTATATCAAAAAAAGACTTATGTTAAAAGTCCTTTTATGCTTTATCACTTAGGGTAATAGTTTTAGTTATTTCTTTTTTACCTCTTATAAATGTTACTTTTATTTTATCTCCAACATTATATTTATATAGATAGTATTTTAAGTAAGATGAGTTAGTAATATCATAGTCTCCTAGTTTGGTAATAACATCGCCTTTTTCGATACCGGCGGAGCTTGCTGGGCTGCCACTTTGAACATAGCCAACAACAGCACCTGATGTAATTGATGAGTCAATTGAGAAACCATATTGAATCATTTTTGATGTATCTGATATATTTAGAGTTCCAACTCCTAGAAGGGGTCTTTCTACTTCACCATTTTCAATTAAGTCTTCAGCATATTTAACAGCATCTTCGATAGGAATTGCAAAGCCCATTCCTTCAACACCTTCACTTACTAGTTTCATATTGGTAATGCCGATTACTTCACCATTAGCGTTTGCTAGAGGGCCACCAGAATTTCCTGAGTTAATTGAAGCATCTGTTTGAATTACTTTCATAACCCAGTTACTTGTTGTACTTGATGATCCAACGTCAATTAAACGGTCTTTACCACTAAGGATTCCTCTAGTTACTGTCCATGAGTATTCTGAGTCAATTGGTGCTCCAATGGTAAATACAGTGTCTCCTAGTCTTGTTTTTTCAGATGATCCTATTTCTGCTGTAGTAATAATTTTATCAGCATCTATTTTAAGTACAGCAATGTCAGAGTATTCATCATTACCAACTATTTCCACTTCGTATGTTTTATCATTAGTAAATTTTACTTTAATCTTTTCATATCCTGATACGACATGATTATTAGTTAATATATAAGCGCTTTTACCATCTACTTTATATACAAAGCCAGTTCCACTACTTGATAGAACACCTTTTTTATAGGCACCTACGATAACTACTGCATCGTATAGTTTTTCTACAGAGTCCGCAATACCATTATCATTAATAGTTACTTCTTTTTCTGATTTATTTATAACCGTTTGAGTAAATAAACCTTTATTTACAATTAAATAGTACATGCTACCTGCTCCTAGTACTAGGCATATAATAGTAATTACTAAATATTTAATCCATGCTTTTTTATTTGCTTTTTTCATAATAAGTTTCATATCCTTTCTAACAATCCGCTAATTCTTTAAAATTAGTAGGAAATCCCATTGTATCTAAAACTTTATTTATTGATATTACATTTAGTTTTCCAGAGAGAATGTCAACTTCATAACTTAATTCACTTACTAATAATCTAAATTCATCTTCTCTTAGTAATTGTTTTAAAATGATTAGTAAGGCAAAAACATCATCTTTTCCATAAATATATTCACCATCACATATAGGAATATCTAGGTAGGCATGATATTTTGTGTCATTAATTGGTTTTTGATTATGGTGGTCATATAATATATCTTCATGGGCACATAAGTTACGATAGTTTGCTAATATTGGCAAATAAGTAATTAGAGTGTCTGGTTCGATATTATATACTTCGGCGATTTCTTTTTCGTCTTCTTTTTTCATAATCATATAAAGCTCACTTACAATACCAAATGATAATACTTTTACTACAACCCATAAGGGGATATAACCATAATTATTTAAATAGTGAGAAGTTGCTGAGTGCTGGCGGCCATTTACTCTAATTTGTCTTTTCATTTTATGGAGTAAGTCATTTACTTGTCCTTGTTTTTCAGGATCATGAGTAAAGTTTGATGGCTTTAAGTAATCTTTTTCTCGATAACCGTAATTTTTAGATAACTGGTATGAAAATATACTTTTCATATTATTTTCAACAATTAATAGATTTTTAAACAAGATATTTCTAATTTGTCTATCAAAGTTAAATAAAGCGTGCATCTCTCTAAAGGTGGTATTTGGAAGAAACATTCGATTGTTTTCACTTCTTAAGAATAAATGTCTATAGCCACTTATAAAGAAGTAGTTTTCACGAATAAGAATGTCTTTGGCAAAATCAAAATCATCTATTATTAAGCCTTTATTTTGGAGAATTTCGATTTGCTCTTCAATTGTTCTAAATACTTTTGCTCTCATACGGTTTCACCTATTTTAAAATTATATCACAAGTTGCAGTTAAATTATAGCGGTATTTTATGAAAATAATATGAAATTTTTTTACTTATAATAATTAATTATTCCAGTGATAATACTTTGAGATAGTTCTTTTTGATATTTTTCATTTTGAAGCTTTTTTAATTCTTCATAGTTAGAAATAAATCCACATTCAATAAGTACTCCAGGGATATTTAATTTATCATACATATAAGTTTTGGGAACAATTTTTATATTACGATTATTTTTAGTATATTGGTTTATGCTTTTTTGAATGGATGAGGCAATTTTTATGTTATCACTACGCACTTTAGAATAAAATACTTGAGGTCCAAAGTATTTAGAATCTTTATAAAAATTTTGATGGATAGATATATACATGTCAGCTTTAGAATTGTTAATGATAGCAATGCGGTTATCAAAATCACTTTTCTTACGATATAGGGCATTAGGTTTACTTAAGTCATAATCACCATCTCTAGTTAGAAAAATAGTAGCTCCCATGTTTTCTAATTCTTGTTTTAAGATTTTACTTATATTTAAATTTAAAGTTTTTTCTTCTATGTTATTATGACAAGTGCCTTTATCTACGGAGCCGTGACCTGGGTCTATATAAATAGTTTTACCTAATAAGGGAAAGCTTGTAGATGCAGCATTAACTTTAAATATTGATAGAATAATAAATAATAATATAAGGGTAATAAATACAATTTTCTTCATATTTAAATATATGAAAAAAAGATATTTTTTAGGTATCTTTGTTTAGTTTTTTATCTAAGGATAAGTTTTTATTAATAGCTTCATAGTTATCAATTATAGATATAAAGGCATTAGGATCTATTATGATAACTCCTTCTTTTAAGCGATAGTAGTCTTTAGTATCAATAACAGTCATAATTATTTTATTTTTTTGATTGGTAAAACCTCCTTTAACATTTATTTCTGTATAATCACATTCTAGTTCGTTTATTAAGTAGTCTTTTATTTCATCAGGTTTTTCGGTAATAATATAAAAAGTTTTACTAGAACTTATTCCTATTTTAGATTTAGTTGA
>CAVIQT010000018.1:2291-5765 GCA_963645165.1 Phocaeicola vulgatus | reverse complement strand
TAATAATAATGATTGAGATAGATGAATAGACAGCACTTTCAATTCCAATTATAAATGAGGTAAGTAAAACAATTATAACTTCAAAGGCATAGGAAAATGATTTGTCTTTATAAATTCTAGTACTATTAAATATGTCTTGTAATATATCAATGCTGTTCGCACTTAGTCCTTCTTTATATATTAGACTAGAGCCATAACCAATAATGGCAGATCCACTTAGAGTAAGTAGGATTGTTTCTAAGTTTTCAAAAGTAATAAAGTTATTTATTTTTTGAGTTAATAATATAAATATAGGAATTAAAAGACTAGGAAGAAGATATTTTAATGTTTTCTTTTTTCCTTCAATTATTAAGGAAATTAAGATTAATCCTAAGTTTATAATTAATATAAATAAGGCAGGATTATAATTAGTTATATAGTTAAATAATAAAGCAGCACCATTTATTCCATTACAGATTAAATCAGTGGGAGCAAAGAAGATGTTAAAGCCTAGGGCAATAAGCAGGCTTCCAATAATAATATTTAAATATCTTTTCATTTTTTACCTCTTTTTATTCTTTTATTTTTTTAATTTTAAATATGCTTCCATGAAGCCTTTGATGTCTCCATTTAATACAGCATCAGCATTAGATGTTTCGTAATTAGTTCTTACATCTTTAACAAGTTTATATGGTTCTAGGGTGTAATTTCTTATTTGACTACCAAATTCTATATTACTATGATTTTTAAGTTTATCAATACTTTCTAAATTATTTTCTTCTAGGAGTTTTTCTAGTTTACTTGTTAGAACGCTCATAGCAGTAGCTTTATTTTTAATTTGGCTTCTTTCGTTTTGACAGGTTACAACAATGCCAGTTGGTAGATGGGTAATGCGAACCGCTGAATCAGTGGTGTTAACTCCTTGGCCACCTTTACCACTTGAGCGGTATACATCTACTCTGATGTCTTCAGGTTTAATAGTGATTTTATCAGAATAGGTGATTTCAGGAATTATTGAAACAGCAGCAAAGGAAGTATGCCTTCTTTTATTAGAATCAAAAGGACTTATACGAACTAAGCGATGAACTCCTTGTTCTCCTTTAAAGAAGCCATAAGCATTAGGACCAGTGATTTTTAAAGTTACGCTTTTAATGCCAGCTTCTTCACCTTTTTGATAATCTATTTCATCATAATGATAACCATTTTTATCACAAAACATTTGATACATACGAAGGAGCATTGATGACCAGTCACAGCTTTCAGTGCCGCCTGCGCCAGGGTGAATTTCTAAGAAACATGATAAAGTATCATATTTATCAGTGAAAAAAGTTTCAATTTCTAATTCATCGATAGATTTTTTTAATTCGTCATAAAGAGCTTTTAATTCAGATATTTCATTATTATCATTACTTGTTAGGATAGATAGAATATCTTTGATATCATCTAGTTTAGTTAATAAGTTCTTATAAGTTTCTAGACTTCTTTTTAAGGTAGTAAGTTTGGAATTTATTTCATTTGCTTTTGTAATATCTGACCAAATGGTTTCATCACTTAGTTCTTGTTCTAAAGTTGCGATTTGTTTTTGTTTTTCGTCAAAGTCAAAGTGACCTCCCAATTGAGAGTAGTTTTTCATTTAATGAGTTAAAATTATTTTTTAATTCGGATATATCCATGGTATCACCTAACATGATTTTAACAAATTTTATTTAGTTTTAAAAGTTTTAATTATGATATCAGTTATTATTTCATCTCTTACTTTATGACGATACTCATGGTCTTTTGGTGCGCGATTGTTATATAGAGTTTTACCTTTAATGGTACTATCAGAGATACAAAATATGGCAGCATAGTTAAGATTTATTAGTTTGCAAGCTTTATAAAAGCATGCACATTCCATTTCTAAGGTATCAATATTTAAATTTTCAAAATATGAAAGATGATTATACTGAGAAAATATGGTATCAACACTTATATTTTTTACTTCGTGATAGTTGGCATATTTTTTATTTTCAATGATTATTTGTTTTAGTTTATTATAAAAATCTTTATTTGGATGATGTTCTTTGCCAAATTCGTCTTCTAAGTTTTTATTTAGATAGCGAGATGCTCCATCACCACAAACTGAGATAATCGGGGTGCAGATATCACCAATATTTATATCTTTATTTAGGGAACTTGCTGAGCCAGCAAATATAACATTTTTACATTTAGTTATACCTAATGATAAAGCATATTCCATGGTATATGGAGCTCCGATTGTTTTTAGTTCAATAAATGATAAAGAGAAATCTTTTCCATAAATATTGTAAATATTTTTGCCGACTTTTTCGATTTTAACACTCTTATTTTCAAACATTGTATGTGGCCAGAAGGGTGCGATTACAACATTTTCTAAAACTTCGGCAACTTCATATCTTTTTATTAGGGCTTCTTTAGTAATTAAAGAAGCATTTTGGGCATTTAATAAATCATTATATTTCATAGTATTCCTTTCTAATATGGCATTTGCAGCCTTAATTTAAATTTCCATAGAGGCATGGAGCTAGATATATTTAATCTAGGGATGCGATATTTATCATCTGTTTGTTTAGCTTTACGATGTTCTTTACCGGGGCCAAAAGTAAACGCTAGAGCGTAGTTGTTTTTTTCTAACGCTTTTATAAAGTTATCACTTACGTGTCCATATGGATATGCAAGATATGATGTTTTTAGTACTTCATTTTGTTTTTTAAAATCTTTATTTATAGTATCAAAGTCTAGCATATAATCATTTACTTCATGAAGATTATAGGTGTGTGAGGCAAATTCTATGTTAGGGTATTTATCTTTTGCCATTTTTATAGTGTCCTTATTCATAAATGTGTAATTTTTTTCTTTATAATTAACTCCGATATAAAATACAGTTGCATTAAAATCATATTCTTTTAATATAGGAAATGCAAGATTATAGTTAGATTGATAACCATCATCCATAGTTATTAATACGGATTTTCTTGGGATTTTACAAGTTTTATTCATAAAGCATTCCATCTCTTTTAAAGTTAATGTGTGATAATGATGTTTCTTTAGATAGTGCATTTGTTTTTTAAAGTTATCAGTGCTTATTTGCATTTCATTTTGGGTAGTATCAGGAGTAAAGTCATGATAACCTAAAATGGCGACAGTTTGATCTTTATAAAGAATAAGAAATAAAGTTATTATTATAAGATTAATTATTAAGATGATTATAAGTATTTTATTTAAGTATTTTTTCATAATATATTATTTACTAAAGTAAAATTTTCTTAGTAACCTTTCTTACAATGATTCTATCATAAAATGAAAAAAATAATGCAAAAATAAATGCATTATTATTCGTATTTATAAAATCCTTCTTTGGCTGATTTACCAAGTTTTCCTTCATTAATATACTTTTCTAAAAGTTCAGCCATTTTTTTGAAATTATATGGTGCTAGAAAAGATGGTATTTTTAAATACATTTTTACTATTTCATAG
>CAVIQT010000018.1:0-2222 GCA_963645165.1 Phocaeicola vulgatus | reverse complement strand
ATTTCATAGGCAGTATTTAAACCAACAACATCTAATATTTGAAAAGGACCCTCTGGAGCGCCAGTACCTAAAACCCAGGCTTTGTCAATATATTCAGGAGTAGATACACCATTAACATATAAATCTAATGAAGAAAATAGAAATGGAATTAACATAGAGTTAAGAAGATAACCAGATTTTTCTTTTTGAAGAGGAAGTGCGATCATATTGATATTTTTAGCAAATTCTAAAACTTTGTTAAAGCTTTCATCACTTGTTTTGTCATGTCTCATTACTTCAGCTGTGTTATTTTTCCAGATAGAGTTAGCAAAATGAAGCGCAAGAAATTTTTCTGGTCTTCCTGTGTATTTGGCTAGTTTACTTGGGAGCATAGTTGATGAGTTAGTTACAATAATAGTTTTTTCTGGCATTAATTTAGATAAAGATGTAAAGATACTTTTTTTGATATCAAAATTTTCTGTTAATGATTCAATTACTAAATCGGCATTTTCTACAGATTTTTTTAAGTCTAATTCATATTTGATATTATTTAGAGCTTGCTCTACTTTGTCAAGATATTCTTTTTCGTTAAATGTTTCTTTAGTGGCTAGACCACGGCACCAGTTAGACATTGTTTTGCCTTCACTTGTTCCCATTAGTTTAATAGCCTTGATATATTCTTCTTTAAATGAAAGTATTTTGTTTTGAGTTTTTTTCATACTTTCGATACTTCTTAAATATATTGTTACTTCAAAATCACAGTATGCAGTTTGAAGAGCAATTTGAGATCCTAGTACGCCACCACCAATAATAGTTATGTTTTTCATGTTACCTCCAATATTATAAACATGTTAATTATAGCACTATATTTTGTTAATTAATTAAATTGTGTAAAGAATAATAAGTAAAAATGTAAAGGTTTTAATAGAGTATGTTAAGTGATGATTTTATAAATTACTTCCCACAACAGTTCTTGTATTTCTTGCCAGACCCATATGGCTTTTATTCTAGTCAAATTTTGCTTCACTTCATTTTATTTTAGACCATTTTATCGCACATTTTTGCACTTGTCCACACTCGGATACATTCTGGTTCACTAGCAGAACGTATCTAAAAACGTATCTAATTTTTATCCTTCTGAAACTTCTATATTGCTAATTTTAATAATAATAATGGAATTTACTTTTAAATCTTCTGGCAAATTATTTGTTTCTTCAAATTCTTTTATTTCTTGAAACAACACGCCACTATCATAAATATTTCCTATTCCATTAATCTTTATTTGCTTATCTTCTTGCTCTTTAATATAAACATCTATAAAACATTTCGGATTTAACTTTATATTTTCAATTGATTTTTTCATTTGAATATTTGAAAGAATAATTTTATCTTTTTCAACTCTACTAGGAATTACAACAATAGCATGTGGTTCTTTATTGTCACTAGCAGTTGAGAAAACTATCCACTCATTATTCTCTATTTCAGTTATTTCAGTAATAGTTAATTCTTTTCTCATGTCACTCCTCCTCTATTTAATTTTTTCTAAACAATATTTGTTATTATCCTTATATATCAACCCATTTGAACTTCACATCAGAAGATATTTCATACTTTAATTTAGTATATTTTACTAAAACACTAAGTTCTTCAAAAAATTTCTTATAAAAGTCTTTTATTAATATTGCAATTGAAACTTTCCTTTTGAATACTTTCTTGCAAAGTATTTAAAAGGTATCTAAATAATATTTAACTAATTTATGTATAGAAAAAGACCTTATTTCAAGAGTTTTAAACTATTTGCTACAACATTGTTTGTATTTCTTTCCACTTCCACATGAACTTTATACTCCCATATAATCTGTATTATTTGCATTTATAATATCACCTGTACTATAAGTATTTCGCCAACGCGGACATATTGTGGACAATGTCCACATTCCTTCACTAATATAAGTATGTCGTTTTTTACTTTTTTTATCCAATGTGCAATTTATTTATTTTCAATTTGTTTTGTTTTACATAATAGTCTATCAAAGTCTGACACATAGTTCTTATCCTGTATCGTTTTATATTTTTCATATTCGTTTTCCGCTTTTTCGACTGCTTGTTTATGTGAAATATTTCCTTTTCCTTCTAGCACTTCATAATGAAAAATTTTTAAAGCATTTTCCACTTCTTTTTTTCCAGTCATTCATATACATTGGAATATTTCTTTCTGCATTATTTTCTGCAATATCTAGAAA
>CAVIQT010000017.1:0-2117 GCA_963645165.1 Phocaeicola vulgatus | reverse complement strand
CTTTTTATCCTTATTAATATCATATAATAAACTAAAATACTTCTCTTCATTATTAATCTTATTTAACTTATCTTCCGTTTTAGTAACTAACCTCTTACCAAAATAATAATAAAACAAACTATCCCAATCAAATCCAGCATACTTTCCTTCATTAATCTTCCTAGCCACTACCTTAAAAGATACCTTTACTTTATCTTTATTATTTATTTTCTTACCTAAAAGATTCCCTATATCTAAACACTCATCATTTGTTAAATTATCAAGTAAAACAGTACCACTAAACCTAGATAACATTACATACTTATTCTTAAACTCTATCATCAATCTGTCTAAACCCTTTTTAGACTTTAAATAAACTGCTAAATCCTTATTTACATCATACATATAAATCACTTTTCTCTAATACTTCTTTAACATAACCATTCCATTTATAATGTCTAACCGCTACTGCCTTATGAACTTCATCCTTAATTAATTCACAAATAGATAACTCATTAACCGTATCATAATCACCCCATAAAGATTGTGAAGTTAAAATATAATCTAAATTAAGCTGTCCTAAAATATCAAACATTTCTCTAATATTTGCATTATCCACTCCCGCAAATGCTTCATCAAGTGCAATTATTCGTAAAGAATTATCCTTCGCATTTAATAACTTAGCATACACAGCGGCAAATAAAGGAACGTACATACTCTTAGCTCTCTCTCCACCACTTAAAATAGAAAATACCTTATTAGTAAGCTCTCTTCTTTCTCCACTTTTACGTTTATAATATAGTTTAAATTCAAACCAATTCCTATAATCAAGTACATTAAATATTACACTTGAATAACTATCACCTGAAGAAGTACCAAATTCAATTTCTTTCTTTATTTGACTTCTAAAATGATTTATTAATTTCTCACTATCTTTCTTATTAAGCTGACCAGCATCAATTTTAAATAATCTAACTAACTCTTTCGTATCAAGCTCATCTTCCGTAAATGCCTGCTTACTTATCCATTCTAATTCAAAAGAAAGATTACTATCAATTTGAGTAGACTTCATAATTTCATTAATCTTTTTTACCCACTCTTTAGAAGACTCTATTCTATCTCTTATTTTATTACCTACTGTCTTTAATAAAATATCTTCAAATAAATGTCTTTCTTGAATACTTATATAATTTTCACTTTCAATAACTGATGCTTTTAAGCACTCCATTAACTCATAAATATTTAACTTTTTACCTTGATATGTAGTCTCTAAATCTTGTCTAGTCATTAAACTTAAAATAGAAGATAAACATTCCTTATCTAAACCTCTATCTAAATATTCACTTATTAACTCATCATTACTTATAAATATTTCTTTAGTACTTAATCTATAATCTAATAAACTTTGTTTATAATTATTAAATGCCATTATATAATTTTCAAACGCTCTAGTAAGCTCCGCACTTTCTCTACTACTTAAATCATTAACTATCTTATTAACATCTAATTTATCATCATGATAAACATAACCTAAATCATACTCTTTTTCTAAAATAATTTGTTTTAACTCTAAGATAAGTTTTTCCTTATTTAATCTATCATTATTATCTTCAATTAACTTATTTAAATTATCTAAAGAACTTAAAATTCTACCCTTTTCCTCTCTAAGTGCATTGTTTTCATCAGGTATCTCTTTAGATCTTTCCGTTAACCTCTTTAACTCATCTAACTGTTTAACATACTCTGGATTAGATAAAATCTCATCTATTGCGCCCTTTTTACTATCAAGTTCACCTAAAAGATTACTCTTAATAGAAAGCTCCGCATTTTGATATTCTAAATCTTCTCTTACACTTTCTAAAGACTGTAATAAACTATTTTTTTGCTCAACATAAGTATTTCTTGACTCAAAAGAAGTGCGTAAATGAAGAACACTTTTAATCATTTCATCAATTAAAGATAAAGCATTGTTAAAAGAACTTAAATTCAAAGGAATAGATATAACTCCTTTACTTTTACTTATTTCACTAGTTTTCTCTAATATCTTATTATTTATTACATTAGATTCACTAACTATCTTATTACTACGCTCTAAAAGTAAATCATATTCTGCATTAACTCTTGTAATACATATAACC
>CAVIQT010000016.1:0-3349 GCA_963645165.1 Phocaeicola vulgatus | reverse complement strand
ATAATATATTAAAAAAAGAAAATAAAATAGTAAAACAATATGAAAATAATAAGACAGTAACTACAAGTAAAGAACAAGTATCTATTTTAGATGATACTAAATATACTGAAATGTTACTGGTTAATGATGTAAATGAAGTATATGAAAGTGTATTTGGAGAAGTACCTAAAACAAATCCTAAAATAATTTTATTAGGAACTAGAATTTATAACTTAGTAAATAATAGTTATGCAGTTAATATAGATACTACAAAAGAGGAGTTATGTAGTAAAAGAATAAATTATTCTATTTATTCGGCATCTAATTCTAAAGAAGAAATTATTTTAAATTATATAGTATATTTTTCAGATAATAGTAATAAATATGCTTACTATGATGAGAATTTAGAAAATAAGATATGCTTAATAGGAAAAGAAAATGATAATATAGATAAATTTATTAAATATAGTTTTAAATTTAAAGGTAATAATAATAATTATGTTTTAGAGAGTGTTAGTTTAATATAATTTGAAAAGTATGGTGTGAGATGAAAAAAGGATTTACTTTAATAGAAATGATAGTATCAGTTGCTTTATTAGGTCTTCTAGCAATAATTATTATTGTTAATTTAAATAGTAATTTAAAAAAGCAAGATGAAAAAGAATATTTAGATTTTGTTGAGAAAATAAAATCAGCAACTAATGTATATTTACAAGCAAACCCGAATGCTGAATATATTGTTAAAACTGATGATGGGTATAATATAATAAGTTTAGAAAGATTAGAGGAAGTAGGTTTAATAAGTATGGATACATTAATTGATCCAGATACTAATTTACCTTTAAGTGAACTAAATGATGATGATGAAAAGAAATATGTAAAAGTATATGATGATGATAAAACAAATTGGGAAAAATCAGATGCTACTTTAATTGAATATCCTGCTAAGGGAATAAATAAATTATATAGAAATATAAGATATGAAATGAATGGTTTTGGGAATTGTTCACCAAATCCAAAAGTAGTATTAGTAAATTCTAAGGTTAGTTTATGTTCACCAAGTGATGAGAATGCGACATTTAACGGTTGGTATTTAGATAAGGAACAAAAATTAAATGTAGAAGTAGATGAAAAAAATGAATATAAACCTTTAGAAAGTTTAAGTTTATACGCTAAGTGGTATAAAAATAAACCATCTGTAATAAAAGAAATGACTATAACTAGTGCGACTAGTAATTATTTAGATAAAGTAGTTAATGTTAATGTAAGCATTTATGATGTTTATGGTGGAGATATAAAGATATGTATTAGTAATTCATCTAATGTATCATCATGCATAAATTGGAAAGAAGTTACATTAAGTAAAGGTGAAACTAGATACTATACAGAAAAAATAGATTTAAGTGATTATAATAGTAGTAATATTACGGGTAGTGGTAAAAGTGTAACTTTATATGTATTTGTAAAAAATACGGCTTATACTGAATCAGAAAATGAAGGAAGAACTGATACATCATTAATAGCAAGTAAATCAGTAACATATCAAATATATAAATATTGTAGTAAAACTACTGTAACATCTTATGGAACATGGGGAAGTTGTAGTGTTTCTTGTTATAGAGAAGAAAATAAAAATAAAATGTATCGTGAAAGAACTGATTCATTAAGAGATTTTTATTATAGTAATAAATCATGTGGAACTAAAGAAGTGACTGGAAAGTGTGAAAATATTAAAAATTGTTGCGATGATGAAAATCTTGTTCAATCAGATTATAAAGAAGGTAGCTGTTCTGTTGCTTGTGGTGGTGGGACAAAGACTGATACAATTACTTATATTTCTAATATAGATAAAAATACGTGTAAAACTGAGACTAAAATTGTAAAATGTAATGAAGTGGATTGCTGTCGCAAACGTATAGTATATTATTTTAAATGCCATCCTTCGTATGAGGCAGTCGATCCTTATGCTCATTTTGAGTCAAGTTGTGGCCCGACTTTTTATCAAAGACCATGCCTTTGCCGTAGCAAAAGTAATCACAGCTTAGTTTATTCAGTTGACCATGTCAATCCAGTTAATGGACCAGTACTTTCGTTTGAGTGGCGCGAAGAAACAGTATGTGATTAAGATTAGATTAACCTAATCTTTTTTCTTTACATTTATATTAAAAATTATCTTGTTTTATTATATAATGGTATTAGGGTGATTAAATTGCGTGTTATTATAACTGCTGGTGGTACTGGTGGACATATTTATCCAGCACTTGCTATTTTAAATAAAATAAAGGAAAAGGAACCTAATTCAGAGTTTATTTATATTGGTACTCATAATCGTATGGAAAAGGATATTGTTCCAAATTATGGGTATAAGTATATTCCTATTGAGATATATGGTTTTAGTAAGACTATGATTAAAAGGGATATTAAGAATATTTCTTTAATATATAAAGCGTATAAGAAGTGTATTAATATTATTAAAGAGTTTAAACCAGATGTTGTTATTGGTGTTGGTGGTTATGTTACTTTTCCAGTTATTATGGCTGCTAATAAGTTACATATTAAAACATTTATTCATGAACAAAATAGTATTCCTGGTAAGAGTAATAAGGTTTTATCTAAGAAAGTAGATTTAATTGGGGTTAGTTTTAAGGATTCTATAAAGTATTTTGATTTAAGTAAATGTAAGTTAACTGGTAATCCTTGTGGGGAGAATGCTTTAGATGTTAAGGCCGTAAGTAAGACTAAGTATCATATGCATAGTAATAAAAAAGGAGTACTAATTGTTCAAGGTAGTCTTGGTAGTAATGTTATTAATAATAAAATGAAAGAGTTTTTATCTAGTATAGATAATGAGAATTATGAAGTATTATATATTACTGGTAAGGATTATTATGATGAGTTTTCTAAGAATAAGTTTAGTAAAAATGTTATAATTATTCCATATGTTGATAATTTAAGTGCATTAATGAAAGATATGGATTTAGTGGTTACAAGAGCAGGAGCAAGTATTATTAGTGAAATTATGGCTTTAAGAAAACCAGCTATTTTTATACCTAGTCCTTATGTAGCTAATAATCATCAGTATTATAATGCTTTATCTATTAAAGATGCTCATGCGGGGGAAATGATTGAAGAAAAAGATTTAAATAAAGATATATTAAAGGATAAAATTAATGAAATACTTAATAATAAAAAATTATATAGTGAGTATGAAACTAATTTAGCAAAGATGAGTATTGATAATAGTAGTACGTATATATATGAGTTATTAAGGGATTTAATAAAGAAATAAGAGGGATAATATGGGAAAGAAGAAGAAGAAATTAAATGTTAGAAAATTATTTGTATTTATTCTTTTTCTATACCTTTTATT
>CAVIQT010000015.1:0-2048 GCA_963645165.1 Phocaeicola vulgatus | reverse complement strand
GAATTATATATATATATAAATATTCCTTATTATAAAATTAAAGATAAGATAAGTAGTTTAATAAAAATATGGGAAATTAATAAAATAATTAAAAGTATCTAGTAAATAGATTCTTTTTTTGTTATAATTTTTTTAAGTTAGAGGTTGAGTATTGTGAAGAAGAAGTTAGTAATTATATTGCCATTATTATTAGTTATTTGTTTAGGTAGTTTTTATATTTATAAAGTATCTAATAATTTAGAACTTGCTAATGTTACATTAGAAGGTTATGATAAAACTAATGACACTATTACTTTAAGAATAGAAAGGGTATTAAATTTTGTTAATCTTGATTTTACATGTCACGCGAAAGGGGTTAAATCTTCTTTTGAAGAGGATGGTAAAGATAAATCATGTGAGTTAACTATTCCCAAAGATGATACTTATGAAATATTTTTAACTAATAAAAATGGAGTTAAAACTAAAATAATAAAGTTAAATGATACCTTAAATGAAGTATTATATTTTAATTTTACTAGTGATAAAGTGTATATTATCCCTGATGAAGAAAAAGAAATTAAATATAATGATATAACTATTGGAGATAAAATTAATTATAGTTTTATAAGTTCTGATGATAGTATTGTTAAAATAAAAGATAATAAATTAATTGGAGTAAGTAAAGGGACTGCGACTATTTCGGTAAGTGGTCGTGATGAAAAAATGACGGTAATAGTTACTGATTTAATAACTAAGCCTTATGCAATAAAAGATAAAAAAGATATTTTAACTTGTCATGCTTATACGGAAGAAGAAGCAAGCCTTTTAGATGAAATATTAGAATATAAAGTAAATGAAGGTGGTTATCTAACTAGAGGTGGGGCTGTAGCAGCAGCTAGATTTTTAACTTTAGAATTTGCTTATAGGGTACCTTATTTTTATGAAAATGGTAGAGTTCCTATTTCTGATAAAGATAAGAGTAATATTAATAAACATATTGTAGATGGTGAAGGGAGATATTATAAAAAAGGACTTTACTTATCTGATAGTAAAATAAAGGTTATTACTGCGTCTTTAAAAGGTCCAGCAATATGGGGCTGTAACATTATGAATTTAGAATCAAATACAAAATATGGATATATTATGGGTAAAATGATGCCAAATGGATTAGACTGTTCTGGTTTTATTACTTGGTCACTTAAACAAGCAGGATTCGAACCTGGTGATGTTGGAGCAGGAGAAAGCCCTGAAAGGGATAATCAATGTACTGACCTTGGTAAATTTACTAAATTAAGTGAAAACTTTGATAAAATAAAAGTAGGAGACTTATTAAACTGGTGGGGACATATTGCTATGCTTATTGGAATAGATGAAAAAACTAATACTTACTATGTAGCAGAAAGTTTATCATATATATATGGTGTAAGAGCGATGATTTATACTAAAAGCGAATTATTAGAAACATTTCCCTATGTTGTATTAATGGATTCTTATTATCAAAAAGAAGGTAATTATAGTAATTATTGGAATTAAAAAAAGGCTTAATGCCTTTTTATTTTATCTTAATTAAAAATATAATATATTAGGGTTCCTGCAAAACTTAAAACCATTGCTAAAACTAGTACCCATACAAAAATTTTTGTGCCAACATTCTTCTTTTTTGCTCTATATGCCATTTTAATTCACCTCAATAAAACAATTATACAAAATTATTCATAAAAATAAAAGTCCGTAATAAAGTTAAATGGGTGATAAATTGAAAAATTATATTAATGATCGCAGTAAATCTACAGTAAAATTTTTATTAATGCTTTTTATAATTGGTATCTTTATTGGAATATATGCTTATCTTATTCAAGATAGTAATACAAAAAATGCGATAAATTTAGAACTAACAAGTTTATTATCTAATTTTAAAGATGTAAGACAAAACTCTATTATTAATCATTTTATAATTGTTTCTTTAATGTTAGTTTTATCTTTAAGTGTTGTAGGTATGCCTCTTATACTTTTTTATTATTTTTATGAAGGTATATCTATTGGGTTTCTTATTACTTCTTTTATTAAAT
>CAVIQT010000014.1:0-2382 GCA_963645165.1 Phocaeicola vulgatus | reverse complement strand
ATAAAATATGATGCTATAAATTTATATCAAATTAAAAAAGATAGTGAAATTCAAAATCTAGATCTTTTAAATAATATAAATATTAATTATTTACTTCCTAATTATATAGTAGATATTTTAAATAAAACTGATAATTCAGGAATAAAAGATGAAGTAAATAGAACATATACATATGATTATGAAAATATAAAATATATAGTTCATTATAATAATAGCGAAATAGATAATATAAAAATATATGATAATGATATTTCTTATGATTTAAGATATGAGTCTTAGTAATTACTTTACTTTACATATTATTTGTAAAGTTTTCTTATTGCACATCTAAATAGTTAATGTTAAAATATAAAAAGAGGTAGATTATGAAGAAAATAGGCGCAAAAATAATTGTTAATTCTATTACTATGTTAAGATTAATAGGTACTTTTTTAATGCCTATTATTTGTATAAATATGAATCCTAAGGAAATTATTTTTTATTTAATAGTTTTATTATTAACTGATAGTATTGATGGTATAATGGCTAGAAGATTAAAGGTTCCTACTTTGTTTGGGGCGTTACTTGATGCGCTTGCTGATAAATTATTTGGTATTTCTACACTTGCGCTTTTATCAATGAACTACCCAATAATGCTGCTTCCAATTATAACAGAAGCACTTATAACTCTTATAAATACTGGGGGAGCAACAAAGGGTTCTAGTATTGAAAGTTCTAACTTAGGTAAATTAAAGACTTGGATAATGGGCATTTCAATAGTTCTAGCATTTTTAACTATTTATGCAAATGACTTTGTAATACTACTTAATGATAGTACTAGTGTAGGTAAGTATTTAATTAATATTTTTAATCAAATGATAGATCATCCAATTGCAATTATAAATAGTTTATCATTTATTTGTGTAGGAGCAGATATTATTGTGGCATATGATTACAGGGCTAGAGTAAAAAAAGATGTCATTGAAGCAAAAGAAAATGGTTTAGATGCTAAAAAAATTAAATTAAAAAAAGGAAAAGATTTAATTTATGCTTTATTTGATGAAGATTATTATTTAAGTACTTTAAATGAACCAGTTTTAAAGAGATTAGGGGACTGTAAGGAGGATAAAAGATGAAAGATAAAGTAAAAGAGGCTAAATATTATCAAATGGGATTAACATTATTTTTAGTAGTAATTGCATCAATTACATTTTATTTGGTAATAACTAATATTGGGTTATTATTTACATACTTAAAAGTAATTATATCTTTTTTTACACCATTTATTATTGGGTTTGTATTTGCGTTTTTATTAAATCCAGTTGTAAAATTTTTTAATGAAAAGTTATTTAAAAAAGTATGTAAGATTAAAAATGAAAAAGTATCTAATAATTTAAGTATTATTTTAACTTTTACATTATTTGTAGGTTTAATAGTTTTATTAATAAGTTATATATTACCAGAACTTTTAAAAAGTATAGAAACTTTAGCAGTTAATTTACCAACATATTTTAATGATACTAAAAATTATTTATTAGAAAAATTAAGTAATCATGATGAGATAAAAACTATAATTTTAAATAATTATGCTGCTATTAATGATTATTTAACTAACTTTACGAATAATACAGTAATGCCTCATGTTGAAAAATGGTTAGTGTCATTATCAAATGGAGTGTTTGGCGCAGTAAAAGTAGTATTTAATGTAGCAATGGGATTTGTTATTTCTATTTATTATTTAAGTGATAAAGAAGGATTTATTTCAGGAATAAAAAAAATAACTTATAGTATTTTTAATGTTAAAACAGCTAATCACATTATAGATAATGCTAGACATACTAATGATATATTTGGAAATTTTTGTATTGGTAAACTTTTAGATGGTTTTACAGTTGGATTTATTACTTTTGTATTTTTAACTATTTTTGGGTATCCATATGCTTTACTTATTGGAGTACTTATTGGGATAACTAATATGATTCCTTATTTTGGACCGTATATTGGTACTATACCTAGTGCTTTATTAATACTTATGGATAATCCAACTAAATGTTTAGTATTTATATTTTTTATTATTGCTTTACAGCAAGTAGATAGTTATATTATTGAACCTAGATTATGTGGTTCTCGTACTGGTTTAAAGTCATTTTGGGTACTTGCTTCAATACTAATATTTGGTAATATTTTTGGTATTATTGGTATGCTTGTAGCAGTTCCGGTTTTTGCTCTTATTTATGGATATTTAAATAATAAAATAACTACAAAGTTAAAGGAAAAGAAGTTACCTGTAGATGCAAAAGATTATAATAATTTAGATAGGATAAATTCAGAAACAAATAAACCTATAAATAAAAAGTCTATATAAAAAATAGGCTTTTTTTAAAATTGTGAACTTGATAATAT
>CAVIQT010000013.1:0-6146 GCA_963645165.1 Phocaeicola vulgatus | reverse complement strand
TAATTGGTTTATACTATATTCAAAAAAATAAAATCCATCACCGAAAAAAACATCTCCTATGTAGTCAATTTTGTAGTAAAATTTTAATAGATAATAACATCTTAACATTTGATAAAGACTATTCTTTAATTAAACCAGAAGACTTCCTAAATATAGAAAACACTAATGTTATTTATGAAGGTAAAACAATCGACTACTTAAAAACTAAAAATAGAATTTAAAAAAATCTCTAACTCTAGAGATCTTTTATTTTTTTAATCCATTTAAAATTGTCTTTTTAGGTTTTACATCCTCATCCATATTATTATATCTTCTATACTCATTAAACATATCTTCACGCTCATTAGCCCCAATACTTCTTAATTTAAAATCAATCATTGCCATCGTATCATCTGCACTAAAACTAAGAGCCTTCCTAAAATTACTTAAAGAAATATATTCCCTATTTTCCATAGTATAATCCATTAAACAAGCATTATATAATCCCTCCGGAATATTTCCATTTAACTTATCACCATCTAATCTTCTTATAAAGAAAACACCATAACCCTTATGATAATAATATGCATACTTTACTGTTGTTTCCATCTAAACCTCCTTTTTTTCTAAATATAATACAGCAGTTTTATAGTTTTTGCAACTTTATTAAGAATATTTACTTAGATTACGTAATAATAGTTATTTTTATGACATTATTCTTTATTATTTAAGTCTATTCCATAAATCCAATTATCATAAATCCAACGTTTTATATTTCAATAGAAAATTATGGTTCCCAACTAGTACCACCTATATTTACCGGAGTTGTTCTTATTCTACCTAATTTCCTATCTAAAACTAACCTATCACAAGTTAATTTATGAATTTAACATAATGCTTTAAAATCATATTCAATACCAACATCATAAATAGCTCGTATTTAAAAATATTTTGATTTCTAGTTAAGTCAAATTTATTTTCCTTTTCTAAACTCCTCATTTTAATCTTACATAATGTTCTATAATATAAAAATTACTTTTGCTTATTTTACGCCATAGCGTAATTTTTAATATTAATATATAAAAAACTTGATTTATCATATATTAATCAAGTTTTATATTTACCATTCAAATTTATTATTATCATTTTTATTATCAACTATATTATTATCATTATCTTTAATATCTTCCTTTAAATCATTTATTTGATTAATATAATTATTCTTTTTTATTTTTTCTAGTGTTTCGTTTAACTCTTTATTAGTTTCAAGATTCATTTTTTCTTTAGCGCTTATTTCACCATTTCCAGTATTATCTTCAGGTATTTTTTCAGCAGTCTTTTTAGTAGATAACAATTTAATTAACTTAATAACATCATAAACTATAACACCCATCGCTGGAAGTAATACAACTAAGAACCACCCCATTTTAGTAGATAAAAAGAATTGTACTCTACCTAATTGAGGAAATCTTAATATAACTTTACCAATAACATTCTCAAACTTAGCAGTATCACTATCTATAGTAGGATTCCAATCACCTTTAGTAACATACTCATACTTACCATTAACTAACTTAATATCAACAACTCTATGAGTAACAGTTAAATCCTTACTAATACTAGAAGTAGATTTAAATGTAATAACATCCCCAACTTTAATAGATGATGGATCACTTACACTAGAATCTAATACAACATCATATACTTTAATATTAGGTTCCATAGAACCACTTACAATAGTAAATAATGATAATCTAGGTTCATAATTAGGATCTTTACTTAACTTTTTAGCAGACGCTAAATAATATACTAAAAATATACCTACTAAAACTAATATTACTAATAAAGCAGAAGATATTATTTTACCAACATAATCAAATGCTTTAGCTATTTTTTTATATCTTTGTTTTGCACTCTCGCTCATAAGACACCCTCTTATTCTATAAATATTATATAATAGAGATAGTAAAAGTGCAATAAAAAAAGGTCAGTGTTATTGACCTTAATTTTATATAATTATTACTATTGTAATTTATTACTTGCAGCACCAGAAGCAATTGCGATATGACCTTTGAAACTTTGATTTCTATCATTATCTTGTTTTTCATTACTATCTAAGAAATAAATTTCAAGAGTATATTCATGTGTACCAGTATAATTAGCATTAAATGTACCAGTACCTAATTGTACTCCTTTAACTGTAGTAGTTGTTCCATCATTTGCTGTTAATGTAACATTACTTACGTCATTTTTACCTGGAACATAAACAATCTTAGTTGCAGCACTTCCAGTTTCAGCAGAACCAATTAGCTTAGCTGATAATGATTTTGCATCTCCATCAACGCCTTGAATTGTTGCAGGATTATCATTTACAAATGTAGTTTCATCTACTACTAAATAGATATCATATGTAAAGTTCTTATCTGTGTTATTAGATTGAGTTAACTTAAATGTTTTAGAAATAATTGCATTTTTTGAAACCATTTCATTAACTAATTGATCACCATTCATATAATATAAGCCTTTAGGTTGAATACCTGTACTTGATAAATCGGCACCATCATCACTAGTAAAGTTAAGTTCTATTAAAGCAGAACCTGCTGTTACAATAGATGGATCTTCACCGTTAACAGTAGATGAGAAGTATGCAAATGTTGCACCAATAACAGCAACTAATAACGTTGCGATTGCTATAACTGTTAATAGTAATGTATTATTTTTATTGTTATCTTTCATTTTTATCCTCCTTTTCTATATTTGCATTAAGCTTTTTCTTTTACAGAAACTTGACCAGTAAAAGTTTTATTTTGCTCAGCATTTTGATTTGCACCTGTATCTGGGAAGTAAATTGTTAATAAATATACATGAAGTTTTTGTTGTGAACCATCAACAAATTTCCCATCACCAAATGTAACTGTTTGTTCAGAACCTGTAACATTAATTGGAGTTTTAGAAACATCTGGCACTAAATTACTTGTATTAGTATCAGTTGTTTTAACTAATTGGTCTGCTGCACAATTTGTATCACCATAATTTGTTAAACATACATCTTCTGCTGTAACACGTTTAAATTCATATGATAAAACACCTGCTGAAAATGTACTATTAACTTTCATATATAAAGTGTATTCAACATCATTTGTCATAGTTGTATCTACATTAGTATTATTTTTAAAGCGAATAACTTTAGTTGCCCAAGCTTCAGCTTTTGGATAAATATTTTCTAATTTAACATAAGAACCTAATAATTCTAATGAAGTTGAATCACCAGATTTAATAATCAATGTTGAACTAGTATCATTGTATCTTGTTTGAGCAGTGAAGTATGCAAATGTTGCACCAGCAACGGCTACCAATAATGTTGCAATACCAATAACTGTTAAAAGTATAGTATTGTTTCTTCCTTCCTTCATTTTTATATCCTCCTTTACTATATTTCAATAATATCATTTTGCTATTTATAAATCAACATATTTTTGCTTAATTTTTTAAAAATATTTTTGACATAGTTACTACTAAGCCATTATATAAAAAATAGAAACTACATAGTCTCTACTTTATTAATTAAATCATTTATTGTAATATTATCATTATAATTTGAATACTTATCATAAGCAGTATCTACTAAATAAATCCAATGAGGACTAGCAACCTTTACCCCATCAATATACACAGGACAGTAAACTCTACCAATACTAGATGCAGTAGTTAATCCCTTACCATAATAATTTCTAGACATCATCCTAACAAAAGTTAACACACCTATTTCAATATTATTATGTTTAATTAAACCACTACTAGACATACCACCATAGATATTATTATATCTAAGCATATACTTTACTTTATAATATCCACTTTCAGCAGCCCCTATACTTAATAAAGTTACTTTATCAACATTTTGATAAATACTAGAATAATAAATTATTAAATCCTCAACGTACTTAGAATCTCCCTCATACGGTACATATTTTTTATTTCTTTTAATTCGTCCATTATTATTTAAATCATAAAAATACTCAATAAGACCATACTCAAAATTATCATATACATATAGCTCTCCAGACTTATTTCTTAAGTATCCTATATTAGTTTCAATAAATACTTCTTCATTTAAACCTAAAGACTTTAAATCATTAATAACATCATTACTATCATAACCAAAAACACTAGCAAAGAAATTTATTGTATCAATATATTCATCAATATAATAATTATTATCAAGAATTATATTATCTACAAGTAAACTTTCCTCAAGTGTGATTTCACTTTTAATTAAAGATGGATAACGATTCCCTAATTGGATATTAACCGAGGGATACACCTCATCATCATTGTTATTTATTTCATTTGCTTTTACATTTGTTCTTGATCCTACAATTACAAATGTGATCAATAATATTACACATAAGATTATATTTGATATCTTCAGCGAAGATACATTTTTTTCCATTTCTTTGTTCCCCTCCCCAGACGAACGAGTTCTATTCTATCATAATATGGGGCAAAAAGTCAAATCACATACAAAAAAATAAAAGAACTAACTAAGTAGTTCCTTTAATTTACTTATTATTTCAGGGGATAAATCCTCATTTATATATATCTTTCCCTCATCATTTATCGCACTAATAAATTTATCTTCACCTAAAATATCTGTCTCTTCATCATCTAATCTTTTAATTTTATAATATGCTTCTTCATCAATAATAGCAGTGTCTAAAACTAGGTACTTTTCCTCATCATTTAATTCTATAATTTCATTTTTAGCAAAATACATAATATCCTCCTTAAGCAGCCAATTTCATATCATTATTAGAACTTTTTGTATATTCATTTGGTAAAGATAACTCTATACCAGCAAATATCTCTGAATTATTCTCAATACTAGATGTATCAGTTATTAATTGCTCACTTAATCTACTAGTTAAAACTTCATTATTAGCATTAAAAATATCATACCAAGCATTCTCATCACCATATAAAGTTAAAGCAATATTAGATAAAGTATCACCCTTATTCATAGTATACTTTACTTCTTCACTACTTACCTCTTTACTATCACTTACTGGTGTATTTAACTCTTCTAAAGATATATCAGCAAAATTATAAGTACTAGAATCAGATAAATCAGTTACTTCATCATCCCTAAACTCAGGTTTCTCCGAAACATAAATCTCCTCTGTTTTTTCATCCTCAGTTGTTTTAGGAGTAATTTTAGCATCTTCTTTTATCTCAGATAACAAACTATTATCATCAGTATTTCCAAAGAAAGAATTATCCACACTAGTTACTATATCTTGATTAACTACTGGTTTAATAAGTTCATCTTTACTAACTAAATTAACTAACTCCTCAGATGCTTTCTTAATTCTTACAACAAAGCGATTATTCTTTAATTTAGGTAAAACCTCCTCTTCTTGTAGTGCTTCATCAACTTTTTCATCTTTTTTATCTACCACTTCAGAATTATGATAAGCATTTATTTGTCCTAAAATAGGTATCTTATCAAATAATTCCCCACGATTAACACTATCTACATTTGGATACTTTTCCTTTATTTCTTCTAAAGTCTTCTTTAAAGCCGCGATCGCATCTTTTCTATCATTAATTTGCTTTACTATAAACTCTAAATCTTCTCTTGTATTAAGTGAAAGAGATAAAATAAACTCATTAAATGAAGATGCTAAGCGGTCTCTTTTTAAAACTAGCTCCTCTTTTTCATCAGTATTAGAAGATGAAATTTGTTCATCTAAATTAACTAATTCTAATATAAAATTAATAGAAGAATTATTATCATTTAAAATAATAGTACCCTTAGAAATAGCATCTTTAATTTCATTATTTAAAGTATTAATCTCATTATTTATTTTTTTACTACGCCATGAAGCCTTTAAATCACAAAAATTTAAAGCCTCAGCCGAATTTAAAAGTAGTTCTGTCATTTTACCCACTCTCCTACTATTAAAGTATAACACGCAAATTTGATTTTAGCAATAAATGTTATTGCGAAAATTTAATATCCTAAAAAAGATTAAAATAAAATAGTACGTAGCAAAATAAAAACTTCCTAAATAGGAAGTAATCATCAAATGGCGCCCGATGTAGGACTCGAACCTACGACCTAACGGTTAACAGCCGTGCGCTCTACCGACTGAGCTAATCGGGCA
>CAVIQT010000012.1:0-4595 GCA_963645165.1 Phocaeicola vulgatus | reverse complement strand
AAATTTTCCCGCGAATGTTTAAATTATTTTAAGACATTTTCAAAAACTATTGACAAATAAATACAATAAAGTAATAATTGAAGTCCAAAGAGGATGTAATAACGAAAATATTAATCACATGGTAAATAAAATAAATAGAAACTGGCAAAGCCTTTTTGCCTATAACGTAAAAATATCCTTCTTAACCCCAGAAACATTTAATAATCTATATGAAAACGATGAAGTAAATGCCATAACATTTGGAATAAAAGAAGGCCCTAAAACATTTATAGACATCAGCTGTGATGCAGATGACTATGTAATTGTCCATGAACTCATTCATAACTTTGACATAGAATATAAATCTAAATATAACTCTTACTTATCATATAATAATGAACTACTATCCCTATATGATAAATATAAAATGCTAAATAATAGACCACTAAGAGACTATAGTTACAGTACTACTAAAGAATTCCTAGCCGAACTGGGAATGTACTACTATAAAACTAAATTTAATTACTCTAGTGATGAATTTCCCCTAGATATGAAAAACTTCGTAGAAAAATACCTATATAATATTTATATCTAATACTAAAAATAATAAAGGTGATATACATGAATAAATTTAAAGATACTTTAATTAACTATTTTACCTTCTTTATAGTATATGCTTTTTTAGGATATCTATATGAAGAAATACTATTTATAATAGAAGACCATATAATAATAAATAGAGGTTTCTTATTTGGCCCATGGTTACCAATATATGGTTTTGGCGGAATATTTATAATATTAATCTTCTATAAATATAAAGATAAAGACATTTACCTAGGAAAAATAAACTTAAGACCACTAATACTATTTATAGAAACAGTACTCTTATCAATGTTTGTAGAATTAATATCAACATATATTATGGACTTAATAAACTTTAACTTTAAAACACTATGGGACTACTCAGATGATTTTCTTAACTTTCAAGGACGTATCGCCCTAATACCCGATTTAAAATTTGGCATCCTAGCCATAACTGGAATATACTTCATTCAGCCTGCCTTAAATAAAATTGTAAAAAATAAAGAAAAACACTTTAAAATTATCTTTACCATTATCCTAATACTATTTTTAATAGATTTAATCTCTAGAATCTGGTTAGGAAGTAACTTTAAAGGATAAAAACTTACCTATTTAAAAGCCAGTCTATAACATTTTTATGAATAATTCCATTATAAGACATATCTATTTTATCAGTAGATATCACATACTTAGGATAATTATCATCTATATTTTTAAATACCCCAAATTCTCTATTAATAACATTATCATTATCTCCTAAAATATAACAAACTTGATAATACTCTTTCTCTCCAACCTTAGTTGCTATAAAATCTTCTTCACCATTATCTAAAGAACCAATTTTAACACTATAACCACGAGAAATTAATTCAATATAAACTATATTTTCCAAATATGCTCCTAACTGTTTTTTCTTTTCTTCATTAACTATTTGACCTAGTCCCAAATCTGTTAAATAATATTTATATTTACCATTAAGAATTTTCTTTCCTCTTACATCATACCTATCAACTTTATTTATTAATAAAGCTCTGCACATATATTCAAGATAATTATATATTGTAATTTTTGCTACATTAACATCTTCACTTTCTAAATATTTAGAAAGACTTTCTACCGAAAAAATTTGTGATGGCATAGTTAAAATATAAGTAACAACTCTATTAAAAAGTTCTAAATCTTTTATTTTAACTATGTCTTTCATAAAAATAGAATTATAAACATCAGTTAAATAAGTTCTTATATCATCTTCATTATCAAAAATAAACCTTTGAGGCATACCACCCCAAATCAAATACTCATTAAAACAATTTTCTTTTCAATAAAATCATTAAAATCTTTATGATTACAAATATCTCTATATAATTCAAACTCAAAATTAATATAAATTATTTGCTCATTATCTATACCTTTTTCTTTTATCTCATCAATTATTTGCTTTAAAATAACAGATTTTCCCGTTCTTCTCATTCCCATAATTACTTTAATTAAATCTACTTCATAAAATGGTCTTATTTTAGATAAATATTTTTCACGAATAATCATAATAACCCTCTTTTCCTAAATCCATAATACAATCTGTCAATTTTGTTTAGTAAAACTAACTATCCTTACCCCTAATAAGTTTCTTATAAAGCATCTTACTACTACATCTTAAAAATAATCCTTTATAACTAACTAAACTATTATGATAATCATCCTTATTCTTCTTACTCTTTAAATTCTTTTTTAATCTTCTATATGTTCCATTATTAATTCTTACGCTTAGTTTTCCATTAATGCTTTTAAATGTATAACCTAAAAAACTAAATCCATGATTTAAATTATATAATCTACTTTTATCATTAGTTTCTAACTTAAGTTCATTTATTTTTTCCTTAATTAATTTAAAAGCATTTACTAATCTTTCTTTATCATAATCTAAAATTACTAGATCATCCATATATCTAATATAATATTTAAACTTTAACTCTTCCTTAATATAATGATCAAGACTATTAAGATAATATACTGCAAATATCTGTGATGTCATATTACCTATACCTAAACCTTTACCCTTTTTATAAAAGGGGATTTTATTTATTTCATATATCTTTTTACTTTTTTCTTTATCACTTATTTTTAATCTTAATACTCTCTTTATTTCATTATTTTTAGCTTTCTCTATATCTTTATTAACATAATCATAATTAGTCATATTAATTATCTTTTCTATTAAATTAATTACATCTTTGTCCTTAATATCTTTTTTTAATTTATTAATTAATATTTCATGATCTATATTATAAAAATATTTCTTTATATCTATCTTTAATATATATATTTCTCTTTTATTAAGCATTAAAGTATTTAAATATCTTTTTAAATACTCTAATGCTTTACCACTACCCATTTCTTTTCTAGTTGCTACATTTAAATCAATTAACTTTTTCTCTAAACATGGTATTAAAATATAAAAACTTATTAAATGATTAACTATCTTATCACTTATTCCCTCACTCATAATTAATCTATATTTTGGTTCACTAATTAAAAAAATATGATATTTACTAAACTCATATTCTTTTTTACATAACTTATATAAAATATCATATAAATTAACATACTCAAACATTTCAAATCTATATAACATATAATAATTATTACATTTTACTCTTATCTTACTATAGATATATCTTATCTTATTAAAATAACACATTCTATTATACATTTGATTTTTTCTCTGCATTTATCCATCCATACAATAAATTCTTTATATTACTTAATAATGTAAGTAAGCTTTTATATCTTCTATGAGTAATAATTTTTAATTCATAAATTAAATGAAAATTAAAATCCAAAATAGAAACATATACTAAACACTCTTTTTGATACTTTCCTCTTATACTACCTTCATTAACATTTGCTCTTAATATATTTTCATGTAAACTATTAAGTGCATCATTACATCTAGCTTTTATATGTTTCTTTTCCTTGGGAAAATTAGCCATAATATAATTTTCATAATAAGCAATTAATCTCTTAGTAGCCATTAAAAGTGCAAAATCATCTTTAACACAATTCATTTTATTTCTTCTTTTAATTTAGCTAAAATAATATATGCCTCAGAAGGACTTATTTCATCTAAATTAATACTTTCTAAAGTAGATATAATCTTATCATTAATACCACTTACATCATCAATTAATAATATATTTTCACTACTAAATATATATAAATACTTCTCTAAACTATCTACTGGAAAACCACACTTAACAGTATTACCAAAAGTAGTTAATTTAAAACCATACTTATCACTCATATACTTAGCATCGTCAGAAATAAAATAATAAAAAATACCTCCTTTAAATAAATACTTTTTATCATTATCAACTAACTTATTTTTATTATATATATCTAAAAGTTTACCCAATATAAACACCCTTTCAAAATAAAAAAAATTAGGTACATTACAACTCACGTTCAAATATTATTTTACTAGCAAATACATAACTCCTAATTTAGTTTTGAAGAATGCATAAGCATTCCAAAGGACTATGCTTGTTTCTCTATCATGCCGGCTTCTTCCCAATATAGAAAACAAAACTATAACTTTTATAAAACTTATAATTTTTTATATGTTTAACTACGAAGCAGCCAAATAAAATATTATATTAAAGAAATTGCAGGACGGACGCCGTTGCCGTTGTTCACCCAGTTGTCGTTGAGATACCCATTCGTGTTGACGTTGAAGCCCCTCGCGTTCCCATTAGAATTGAAGGCGGCAGGCGCCGACCGAAAGCCCACACAAGGGCAGTCACTTGGCCTACATAATAGCATAATCCTACTATAATCTATATTAAATTTTAATTATAGCCATTATTAATTTACTAATTTTTATTTAATTTAATTTTTTGAATTTATTGCCTTTCTTTTTTTATTTTTTTTACCCTTTTTTTCTTTTTTGGTACTTTCATTTACCACCAAGATTGTGGAAACATTACGTTCGTTCGGGCAAAGGGTTTTGCCCGAACTTATGAAAGATTTTTCTGATT
>CAVIQT010000011.1:0-10683 GCA_963645165.1 Phocaeicola vulgatus | reverse complement strand
GAACATAATTATTAGTTACTGCTCCTCTAAAGTAGTAACTTGTTCCATAATCATCAGCAGTTGCTGCAAGCACTGCTTCGCTTGCTGTAGAAACAGCAGCACCAGGTGTAGTTTTTGGACCTTCAATATTTGGATAATTTTCTCTTATAGCGTTTACAAGAAGTTTAGGAAATTCCTCCTTAGTTGTTATTGAAGTTGTTTTTCTAGATGAAGATTTTGCTGTTGTACCACTTCCTGTTGTTACTTTATTTAAATAATCTGTTTTAGTTATATTAAATTTTTTATTTTTAGTATTATAAGTAAAATTTATCTCTAAATAATCCATATTTTCATTATCTATCGGATTTATTATTTCTTTAGTTTCATCATTATCAAACTCAATAATATCATTTTCTGCTAAAGTTTTTAAAGTTACACTGCATACTCTAATATCACTACTAGAACTAGACACTGGACAGTTTTCTATCACACATAAACTACCACCATTAGTAATACAATTAGGGTTATTCTGTGCCCATAATATAACTGCTTCTTCTGCCTGTGACATTTTAGTATTAAACATTTTCTCTTTTATTTTCTTATTAATACTAATTACTGAAGGCACCGCAATAATAGTAATTAAAGCAAGTAAAGTAACTGTTACTAGTATCTCAATTAACGTAAAACCCCTACTTTTCTTCATCTGTAACCTCTAAATATTCTTTTAATATATTTAAAACATCTTCTTTACCTTTTTTAGTAACACTAGAAAAATATATAGCTTTATCATTTTCATTTAAATTTAAAGTATCAATTATTTGTTTTAAAGTTTTATCTCTAATAGATGCCTTTATCTTATCATACTTAGTAGCAATAATAACTGTAGGTATATGATAATATTTTAGATAATTATACATAAGAACATCATTATCAGTAGGTTTTACTCTAGAATCAATAAGCATAAAAACACACTTTAAATTCTCTCTTGTTTTTAAATATTCCTCTATCATAAGACCAAACTTCTTTTGAGTAGCCTTATCAACACTCGCATACCCATATCCAGGAACATCTACTAAATAAAAATTATCATTACACATATAAAAATTTAATGTTTGAGTTTTACCCGGAGTAGCAGAAGTTTTAGCATAATTCTTTCTACCTATTAAAGTATTTATAAAACTACTTTTTCCTACATTACTTCTACCAACTAATAAAAACTCTGGCTTATTATCATCTGGATACTGACTGGTTCTAACTGCTATTACATTTAAATTCGAACTATCTATCTTCATTATCATCACTCTCAAAAATATTATATAAAATATGTTAAAGAAATGCAAACGTATTCATTAAAAGTGGAAAATAATTCTAATATAAAGTATAATTATGTTGGTGATGAAAATTGCTATATCCAAATAACATAAAAAAAAGTAATCATCACGATATATCTTACGCTAATCGTGGTATGGACTTAGAAAATCTTATAAATGATGCTAATAACTATTACTTAATAAACGACCTAGCGGTAATTTATAAAAAACCTACTCCTGTAAAGATTAGTAAAGTAAGTTATGATAAAAATAAAGTTGAAGTTAAAGGATTATTAAATCAAAAATCAACTTTAGATTATGTCGGATTATATAAAGGAAAGTATTTAGATTTTGATGCTAAAAGTTCAAATAATAAAACTGCATTCCCACTATCTAATATTCATAATCATCAGCTTCTTCATATTAAAAGAATTCTTAATCATGGAGGTATATCCTTTTTAATTATTCAAATAAATCAAAAAGTATACATATTAAAAGGAGAAACACTAATAAACTTTATTAAAGAAAATAATAGAAAAAGTATTCCTTATAAATTTATTATTGAAAATGGTTATGAAATAAGTTTTAAATATAATCCTGTACTTAATTATTTAGAAGTAATTGATAAAATATATTTTAAAGAAGGTGTTTAAAAATGGGGAAAGTTAAAAGAAAGAAAAAAGAAGTAAATAAGAATAAGAATGTAAATATTACTTCTAAGATAAGTTCTAAAGCAAGTAATTTTAGTAAGTTTAAAAACAAATGGAAAAAAGGTAATTTATTTGAAAAGATTCTTACTATTATTATGGCAATTATAGTATTTATCTTTATATGTGCGATCGCATTTATGTTATATATAGTTATTTCAGCACCAGACTTTAATGTTGAAAATTTATATACAACTGAAGCATCTATTGTTTATGATGCAAATGGTAATGAAATAGCAAGGCTAGGAACAGAAAATCGACAAAGAGTTACTTATGATGATTTACCAGAAGTATTTATTGATGCCCTTGTTGCAACTGAGGATTCAAGATTCTTTCAACATAAAGGTGTTGATATGGCCAGATTCTTAAAAGCATCATTTGGTCAGCTTTTAGGTCAAAGTGGCGCTGGTGGTGCTTCAACATTAACAATGCAAATTGCTAAACAAAGATATAATGGTTATGAATCAAGTGGTATTAAAGGTATCATTCGTAAATTTACCGATATGTATATGTCAGTATTTAAATTAGAAAAAAATTACACTAAAGAACAACTTATTGAATACTATGTAAACATTCCTGAATTAGGTAATGGTTCATTTGGTATTGAACAAGCAAGTCAAACATACTTTGGTAAATCAATTAGTGAAGTTACATTATCAGAAGCAGCCCTTCTAGCTGGATTATTCCAAGCCCCTACTGCTTATAATCCATATAACTCAGTAGAAAAAGCAGAAGCAAGAAGAAATCAAGTTTTAAACTTAATGAAAAGACATGGTTATATTACCGAAACTGAATATGAAGCTGCTAAAAAAATAAGTGTTAAATCACTCTTAGCTGAAAATAATACTAGTTATAATAAATATCAAGGCTTTATTAATACTGTAATTAGTGAAGTAGAAACAAGAACTGGTAAAAATCCATATTATGTATCAATGAAAATATATTCAACAATGATTCCAGAAAAACAAGATGTTATAAATGATATATATGATAATAATAAAAATGTTAAATGGGTTAATGAAAATATCCAAGCAGGTATTGCCGTTACTGATGTAAATAATGGTGCGATTGTTGCGATTGGTACCGGAAGAAAAAAAGGCCTTAGAATCTTAAATTACGCGACAGACATTAAAAAGCAACCAGGTTCAACTGCTAAACCTATATTTGACTATGGACCTGCCATTGAATACCTAAACTGGTCAACTGGTCAAACAATAGTCGATGAGCCTTATACTTATAGTAATGGTAGTTCAATTAAAAACTGGGATAATAGTTATGAAGGAGTTATGACAATCAAAAAAGCCCTAGCATCTTCAAGAAATATTCCAGCCCTACAAACATTCCAAGCCTTAACTCAAAATCAAATTAAAACATTTGTTACTGGACTTGGAATAACACCAGGATACGATAAAAATGGTTATATTAATGAATCTCATAGTATGGGTGGCTTTGATGGAGTAAGTCCTTTACAATTAAGCGCTGCATATGGTGCATTTGCTAGAGGTGGCGTATATATTGAACCATACTCTATAACTAAAATTGAATATGTTGAAACCGGTGAAACTTATACAGTTACCCCTGAAAAAAGAGTTGTTATGGCTGATTCAACAGCTTATATGATTAATATGATCTTAAAATATGCAGTTACTGCTGGTTATATCTCACCAGGAAGTAAAAGTGGTACTGATATTTGTGCTAAAACAGGTACCTCAACAGTAGATAGTACATATAAAAATAGTTTAGGTATTAAAGAAAGTATTATTGGTGATGCATGGCAAGTTACCTACTCTCCTGATTATGTAATGTCAATATGGGTTGGTTATCCAGAACTTACCGCTACAACATACCTAACTAAAGCAGTTGGTAATACCTTAAAGAAATCCATTGCTAGAGAGCTTACAAAAGGAATTTTAGAAGAAAACTCTAGATTTACCCAACCAGATAGTGTTGTTACTGCCACAATAGAATTAGAAACTACTCCACTTACTCTTGCAAGTGAATATACACCAGATAGTTTAAAAAGTGTTGAATACTTTAAAAAAGGTACTGTACCAGATGAAGTATCTACTAGATTTAGTCAATTAGAAAATCCAACTAACTTAAAAGCAGTTTATAATATTGGATCTGTGGAGCTTACTTGGAATAAAATAGATACACCAGATGCTATAGATGATGATTACTTAGCTACTTACTTTGAAGAAGGTTACAAAACCTTTGCTGAAAAATATTTAGCCAGAAGAAAACAATATAATTCTTCATATATAGGTACCAATGGATACCATGTCTATATTAAAAACTCAAATGGTAATTATACCGATTTAGGCTTTACTACAAATAATAAATTTACATATACTGGCACAATAAGTGGTGAAACAACCTTTATGGTTAAATCTAGTTACTCAATATTTAAAGCAAATATGAGCTCTGGCGTATCAATTACAGTCTCTCCTACTGGTGATATTGAACCAGCAGCAAGTGACAACTGGACAATTGAATTAAATGGAAATAGTGAAATAACAGTTAAAGAATATTATGATTTACTAAATAGTGGCAAACAACCAATAAAAGTAAGTGATAATGGCATTGATGTTACAAAAAATGCCAAAATTAGTTCTAAATGCTGGCAAAATAATAAAGAAGTTAGCTGTGAAACACTAGATTGTAGTGAAAGCTATAATGTTTATCATACTGCATTTTATAATAACAAATCTAAAACCTTAAAAAGATTATTAAAATCAGGTTGTTAAGTAAGCAAATTACATGCTTACTTTTTTTATTTAGTTATTTAAAAATTATAATATATTTGTTACAATAAGGGCGGTGATAATAATGAATAATCAAATAACCGAATATGGTACTTATAAAGGAAAACATATTAATCTATTTATCTTAAAAAATATAATTAAATCCGTTATTAAAATTATATTAAGACCATTTCTATATCTTTACTTTATTTTTAAATATCATAATATTTGGAATTTAAAAAAAGATTTAATAAATAAAAATAAAGGATTATTACTTAGTTACTACTTAGAATACTTTAGAAAGAAAGGTGCCTATGTTGGAGTTAATTCTATTATTAAAGATATCCCCTGCTTACCTCATGGTGTACTAGGATTATTTATATCAGATGCATCTGTAATTGGTAAAAACTGTGTAATCTTTCAGCAAGTAACCATTGGCTCAAATACTATTTTAGATTCTATTAATTTCGGTTCTCCTAAAATTGGTGATAATGTCTATATTGGTGCTGGTGCCAAAATAATTGGTAATATAACTATTGGTGATAACTGCCGGATAGGTGCTGGTGCCGTAGTAACTAAAAGCATGCTGCCAAATACAGTCGCCGTATCATCCCCTACTAAATATATTTCAAAAAACAATTTAGATAATAGATATATTATTAAAGGAAAAAATAAAAATTATTATTATAAAGATGGTAGTTATTACCCATTGGAGGAAACAAATGAAGAAAAATAAAATAGAAATCTTATCACTTATAATAGTTGGTATCATTATAATTATTCTTTTAAATATTAAATATGACTTTAAAAAAGATACTAATAATAATGAAAATAATGTAGCTAAAGAAACTACCCCAGCAGAAGAAATAAAAAAAGAAAAAAACACTATAACAATATCATTTGTTGGTGATTTAATACTTTTAGAAAATCAAGTTAAAGCTGGTTTAAATGGAAGTACATATAACTTTGATAAAATGTTTGAATATACTAAAAGTTATTTTGATGAAGCAGACTACTCAATTGGTGTCTTAGAAGGACCTGTTTCTAGTGGTACATACTCAAGTGGAAACTTTGACGATGGTAAAAGACTTATTTTAAACTTCCCCTTAGAGTTTGCTAAAAGCATTAAAAATAGTGGTATAGACTTAGTTACCATAAGTAATAATCATATTCTAGATAAAGGCGCTGAAGCTGTTAATGAAACGATTGATTCTTTAAAAAGCATTGATTTAGATTATACAGGAGATGCAAATAATAACAAAATAGTAGATATTAATGGACTAAAAGTTGGAATTCTTGCCTACACTTATGGAAGTAACCACTACTCTACAAGTGAAATACTAAACTTAAATGTTACTAATTTAATAGTTAAAGAAAATAGTAGTTACTTTAATAAAATAAAAGAAAAAGTTATAAGCGATTTTGAAAATCTAAAAAAAGAAAATGTCGACTTAATAATAGTTTTACCTCATATGGGTACTCAGTTTGCTCACTATGAAGATAGTATGCAAAAAACATGGAACCAAATATTTGCTGAAAATGGTGCCGATATTATCTTTGGCGATCACTCTCATGCCGTCCAACCAGTTACTTATTTAGGTGATACTCTTATTGTAAACTCACCTGGTAACTTTGCAAATCAATACTATAAATTTGATGGTGATGCCACTGCAATTACCGAAGTAACAATAGATAAAACTACAAAAGAAATAGTATCTGCTGATGTTATACCTATGTATACTAGAGGAGATGAAAATGGCTTTTACTACTCAGTTCCTATTTATAGTATTATGACTAATAAAGAAATATATAATGACCTTTCATCTACTGAGCTAGATAGAATAGAAAAAGTACAATCACTTATTACCAAAGTAATGCTGGGAAAAGAAATTGGCCTAGATAGTGTAGAAAAAAGATATTACATATATAAAGATGGATATAAAAGCACTTTAAGTGATACCTTAGTTATTGATGAAAAACTCCAAAAAAAAGAATTATACAAAAACTTAAAAGAAAGTAATGACGTTTGCTTTATTGGCGACAGTGTTACCGCTGGCTCTAGAAATGGTGGCTATGGCTGGTACCTACCACTTACATCAAATATTGATATAACAATTAAAAATGTTGCTTACGACTCTTATACCACTAAACTATTACTTTCAAAAAAATCTGAAGAAATTAAAACTTGTGCTAGTGATTTAAATATTATCGCAATTGGTACCAATGATATAAGATATCGAGATAATACCTCTGCTTTAACTACTGAAGATTATATTACTAATATTGAAAATATTATAAGTCTTATCAAAAATGAAAAAAGCAATGCCAAAATAGTTCTAATTGCTCCATGGTATTCAATGGATGATGATAAATACGCATTAATGACTCTTGAAGAAAAAGAAAAACTATTTAATGAATATAGTAATGCTTTAAATGAATTTGCTAATAAAAATAATTACTTATATATAAATCCAAATGAAGAAATAAAAGAAACTATTAATCAAAATGTTAGTCTATATTATATGGTAGATTATATTCACCCTAATAAAACACATGGTATTTACTTATATAGTTTAGCAGTTCTTAATGCAAGCAAATAAAAATAGTCGGAAAATCCGACTATTTTTTAAATTTACATCTATCTTTAAATTTACAATCATCACAGCAAGGGTTTACACTTTTACAAAAGTAACGACCAAATAATAATATTTGCTCTCCTACTTTATTCCATTTTTCTTTAGGTATCATTTTACCTAACTTTTCTTCTACAACATTTGGTGAATCTTCCTCATTTGCTAGATTAAGTCTTACCGCCACTCTATTTACATGAGTATCAACAGCTATAGCAGGCACATTATAAATGTTTTTTAAGACAACATTGCATGTCTTACGCCCTACTCCTTTTAATGACTCTAAATATTCACGATTATTAGGAACAATTCCTTGATAATTTAAAATTAAAGATTTAGCAATTTCAATTATATATTCACTTTTCTTAACAAAAGAACCACATGGTCTTATAATCTTTTCAATTTCTCTCTTATTAGCATCTGCTAAACTAAAAATATCATACCTACTAAATAATTCTTTAGTAACCATATTAACTCTTTTATCCGTGCACTGTGCTGATAACACTGTTGCAATTAATAATTCATAATCTCTATTATAATCAAGCTCACATTTAGGATCAGGAATATAATAGTCTAATATTTCATAAAAATCATTCTTCATCTTCTAGCCAGTTATAATCAAATAAGATAGGTTCATCTTTTTTAGATTTCTTATTTCTATTTTCCATGTGAGTTTTTACATCATTCATATTTTTAAATCCTTTTTTGCCCCACTCATAAATAATGCGATCAATATATCTTAAATTACTAACTCCATTAAATGTTGCTTCCTTTAAAGCACCAATTATCATTTCTTCATCCATGCCAGAATTAATCCATGCATTAATCATTTCATATTCCATCGGCGATAAAGTACGAGAAAATTCTTTTTCAAATAATTCAAATATATTACTTTCAGTCTTCTTTTTAATACTTGAATTAATTTCACTTACCATCGCTTTATATAAATTAGATAAATCTAATGTTTCTGTAACCTTACCATCTTTTCCTTTTTCCATCTTTATTAAAAGAAGTCCCTTTGATGATAGTAAAGAAAAACTTTCTAAAATACTTTTTTCAGATAACAATGTTTCCTTCTTTATTTCCGGAACATTTAAAGTTGGAATATCTAAATTCATAAAATATATTAGTAGTAACAACTCATTTATACTTAAATTATAATCAGATACTATTTTAAATAGTTGTCTTTTAAAAGTATAATCTTTAGCCTTTATAAGACCTTCTAATATATTATTACTCATTCTATCACTTCCAAACTTTTAAAATATACTCTTTTAACTCTTCTTCATTATTATTAATTTTACTATCTAAAACTTTATTTATTATATCATTATATATAACATTTATAGTTTCAGCTTTATTAATATTTAATATATTCCCAATATCATTAAAACTAACCATTAATTCTTTTCTACTAGTTATAGGTAAACTTTGTTTCTTTAAAGAAATATCTTTAACATCTATCCCTAAAATTTGAGCAGCAACAGTTATAATATATAAATCTTCTTCAAACAAAATCTGATTAGTTATAATACCATTTTTTACTATATTACGTATCTTTTTAATAACATTTAAATTACTCTTAGTAAAAGGATAATTATCACTAAAATCAACTTGTGACCATATACCTAATAAATCAGGAACAATTATAATATTATCATAATTTATCTCTAAAATATCTAAAAGATTTAATTCTTTTAATAACTTTAACCCGATAGATACGTTTTTACTAGAAAAAATTTTATCTAACTCTTCCTTTTTTCTTGTATAACTTAAACTTTTAATCAAATACTTATTATTTTTAATAAATTCTAAAATTTTATCATCCAATTTAAAATTTAATGTAGTAGCAAATCTAATCGCACGTAATATTCTTAAAGGATCTTCTCTTAATTTTTCCTCTGTATTACCAATTACTCTAATAATTCTATCTGCAATATCTTGTTTACCATTTAAATAATCAAATATTTGACCATCCTTATTCATACATAAAGCATTAATTGTAAAGTCTCTTCTTTTAATATCTTCAAGAAGATTACTTGTATAATTAATAGTAAGTGGTCTTCTTTTTTCATAATTACTTTCTGTGCGATATGTTGTAATATCAAAATTATATTCCCCATCTGGTATAGAAACAGAGCCATATATAACTGGGGCTTTTTTAATATCAAAAATAGTTATTATATCTTTAGGTAATGCATTCGTGCAAATATCTACATCAGTAGTATAAATATCAAGCAAATGGTCTCTAACAAAGCCCCCAACTATATATGCTTCGAAACCATTATTTTCTATCTTTGATAATATTTTTTGTATTTTTAAGTTCATATCAGCACCCATAGAAAGTATATCAAATTATTTATGTTTTGTTAACATTTATTATTGGTTTTAATTCTTCTAAATGATGAACCAATCGCTCTACCTAATTCAAGTAAAGTATTAATTAATCTAGATACTGCATTTAAAACAGAGCCAGATATTCCACCACCAGATATTTCTAATAATTCATAATCGCTCATTAATTACACTTTAGAGGTCTTAAATAACCATCAACAATGCCAACTAACAATGTTATTATAGAACCTAGAACAATTCCAAATGTTAATTTAAATGCTCCTCCGGTTACTAAATTCATTTCTTTATTCGTTAACATTTTTCTTCCTTTCTAGCAGTTAAATTAATAATTTTATTAAAAGGATACTTTTCATACATATGACTTACATATATAATAATCTTTTCCTTATAGAAATTATTTATATTATTTATAATCTTCATTCTTAAATAATGACTAACTTCAGATAATGCTTCATCAATAAATAATATTTCAAAATCACGATATAATCCTCTAGCTAAAATAATTCTTTGCCTTTCTCCTCCACTTATATTATCTTTTACTAAAGTGTTATACCCTAAAGATTTATTTTTTATTATTTTATTTAAATCTAACATATCAGCAATTTTATTAAATTTTAACTCATCAAACTTATTATCTAATATAATATTATTTTTTATAGTATCATTAAATAATACTTCATCCTGTCTAATATAACTAATATTATTTTTTAAATTATTTAAACTAATATCTTTAATATTTACATTATCTATCTTTATAGTGCCTTCATAATTATCAATATTCTTATATAGAATATTTAATAAAGTACTCTTTCCAGAACCATTATCACCAATTAGTAATATTTTATCCTTAGGATTAATAGTTAAATTAAAATTATTAAATACTTTATTAATATTAATACAATAAGAAAGATTACTTATATTAATACTTTTATACTTTGTTTTAAAGCCATTATAAGGG
>CAVIQT010000010.1:0-6378 GCA_963645165.1 Phocaeicola vulgatus | reverse complement strand
GCCTCCAAGGATTACTTCTTTATAAAAATCATCTAATTTGAGACCAGTTTCTTCTATTCTATTAAATATTTTAATTATGTTTTCTTTGGATATAATCCATAATTTACTTTCTAGTAGTTCTATGTATTTTTTATCGCTTAATTCTAAAAATTTATCTAGTGATCCAGTAATAAATTTATAATAAGGGTTTCCTTCTTCGGGCTTTATTGTATAGTACTGGTATTCAACTGAGTTATCTGATAGTATATATCCATGATCAAATAATGGTGATACATGAACTCCTTTTTCATTTTCTATTATATAAAAGTTAGATGCGTGTCTATCATCATTACCTATTAGTGTATCAAATAGAAAGACATTTACTAATTCATTTAATAAGCTTGCAACTATATTTTCATCATGGTATTTGGCTTCTAATGCATACCACATATCTTCTAAGTTTAAATCTTCTCCTACTAAAGCATTTATATTATATCTTTTATCAGCAACATTATATGCGCACTCTGATATAACACAGTCTCCTTTAAAATAATCATCATGGTCATATACTCCGTAGTAGTATTTAACTGCTGGAATACCAAAGTCTTTGGCTATTTCATATGCTACTAATTCATTTAGTAATTGGTATTTTACTGCCCACTTTATATAGTATTTTTTACCTTCATAGTTAAACATATTATCATTTATTATGTTTAATTTAATATTATTTAAGTCTATTATTCCATCTTTTCTACGATATTTTTCTATATTTGTCATTTATTTAATCCTTTTTTCTTTATTTAAGGCTTTTTTTATCATTTCTGCATTTAATTTAAAGCCTTCTATGATATCTTTTTTATATTTTTCGTTTAATATAATTTTTCTATCTTCTTCTATTTTAGATAGAACTTTTTTAATATTTTCTTCACTTATTATCCATAAATTATCTTCTAATATTTTAGCATATCTTGATGAACTTACTGATAAGAATCTATTTAATATATTAGTATTATTTCTATTATTTACAGGTTCTATATTTAATATATACATTTGATAATTAATAGATAGCTCACTAAGCATACTTTCATTATCAAATATAGGGGCAACATGTGGTCCATCACTATTTTCTATAATATATAAATTTAGTCCATGTCTATCATCATTAGCGATTAATATATCAAATAGAAATACTTTTACTATTTCTTCCATTAATCTTTCTACAATAGTATAATCTTTATATTTTAGTTCTAATTCATTCCATAGTGTTTCTAGATCAATATCATATTTAATTAAATCAAATAGTGAATAATAGTTAGAATCTTTAGCAAATACTGACTGGCTTATTACTACTGGAGTATTACCTATTAAACCTATTTCATAGTGGGCTGATGCGATATTAAAGTCTTTTGCTAGGTATTCTGCAACTAATTCATTTAAAAGCATATTTGTTTCTCCTGTTTTAAAATAGCATAGTTTACCTTGGTAATATACTTTATTATCACCTTTAGCAGTTATATATTCATCTAAGGATTTTAAGTTTTTTACTAGTTTCATCTTTAATCACCATTTATAGTTTAATTATAATATAATTTTAGTAATTTAAAAAGACATTAAATATGTCTTTATTTCATAATTAGTTTATATAAAGAATATGCAAGGCCAATACCAACAAATAAGGTAGCATAGGCAGCTAGTATGGCTAAAAGCGTTCTAGTTTTTGTTTTCACAAGCATAGTCCTCAATATATTTTACTATATCTTTTACATTTATATCTTGGCTAGATTCTTCATTTCTAAGTTTAAATTCTACAAGTCCTTCATTAATTTTTTTACCTATTGTAATTCTTATTGGAATGCCAATTAAATCTAGGTCTTTAAATTTAACACCAGGTCTTTCATTACGATCATCAAGTAAAGTATCTATTCCTTTTTTATTTAGTTCATCATATATTTGATTTGCTATTTTTATAGAGTTTTCATCATTTAGATTAAGTAAGCAAATAGATACAGTAAATGGTGCGATAGCGATAGGGAATTTAATTCCATGTTCATCATTATTTTGTTCTACTACAGCAGCCATAATTCTGCCTGGACCAATACCATAACTTCCCATTACTACGGGATGGCTTTGGTTTTTTTCATCTAAGTAAGTTAAACCAAATTTTTCTGAATATTTAGTTCCTAATTTAAAAGTATTACCTATTTCTATACCTTTTTTAAAGTATAGTTTACCACCACAGTTAGGACAAATATCTCCTTCTTTAACATTTATTATATCTGCACATATATCATAGTTAAAGTCTTCTATATTAGCATTTATGTAGTGATACCCTTCTTTATTAGCGCCTACTACAAAGTTATGCATTTTACTTACTTCTTCATCAATAATTATTTTAGCACCATTAAGCCCCACTGGACCAGTAAATCCAGGTACTGCATTACTTGTACTAATAAGGTTATCATCTGCAAAGTTAATTTCACTTACTTTTAGAAGTTTACATACTTTAGTTTCATTAAGTTCTTTATCTCCTCTAATAAAGAATATTGTTAGTTTACCTTCTATATTCATTAAAAGAGCTTTTACAGTTTTCTTAATATCTATATTTAAATAATTAGTAACATCTAAAATAGTTTCCATATGAGGTGTTTCTACCATTTCTAATTTTAAATGTTTTTCTTTTTCTTCATTACCTGGGATATGTTTTGATACTTCTATATTAGAAGAAAAATCACATTTATCGCATAGTACTAGAGTATCTTCTCCAATATCAGTTATGGCTTGAAATTCTTCAGATAAACTACCACCCATAATTCCCGTATCAGCTCTTACTACAGCGTAATTTATATTACATCTATCAAATATTTTTTTATAGGCATTAAACATTTTTTGGTAAGAAATATCTAATCCTTTTTCATCTTTATCAAAAGAATAAGCATCTTTCATAAAGAATTCTCTTACTCTAATAAGGCCAAATCTAGGTCTTGCTTCATCTCGATATTTTGGAGCATCTTGATAGATAGTAAAAGGTAAATCTTTATAACTTCTTACTACTGATTTAGCCGCAATGGCAAATAATTCTTCATGAGTTGGACCTAATACATAAGGTTTATCATAACGATCTTTTAAATGAAACATAGAGCTACCTAAAGCTTCTACTCTTCCACATTTTTCATATATTTCTTCGGGGATAAGACTTGGCATTAATACTTCAGATGCTCCAGCATTATCCATTTCTTCTTTAATAATCTTTTTAATTTTATCTAAAACTCTAAGACCTAATGGTAAATACATATATATACCACTAGATACTTTTTTTATCATACCAGATCTAACTAATAAATTACCACTTATGGAGTCTTCATCTTTAGCGTTTTCTCTTAATGTATAAAAATAAGCATTACTTAGTTTCATTTAATAACCACTTCCAAACTATGATAATTATAACAATATCTTGTTATTTCTTCAACCTAATTTACTTTTTCAATTTTAATTACATTATTTAGTGTTACTTTATTATTTTTTTTAGCAAGTAAGCTAGATAGTAATGGTAATATATGCATTACATAAGTTGAATATGGTACATTATCTATATTTACTTTTCCTGGTTCATGTAAATTTAATCCATGGACACTATAAAGGATCTTTTTATGGGCAGGACTAAGTTTATTTATTGCCCAGTCAACATCTACTTCACTATATTGTCCTAAAGTAGTATAGATAGATTCTATTTTTCTATATTTACTACTACATTTAGACATTACAAAGTTAATATGTTTAATATAACCTAAGGTATTATTAATACTAAATAGTACATCATTAACAGTGATACCATATTTTTTAGCTACTTCACCTAAAGACATTACACTTTCAGTTAAGTCTATAATTATATTTCTATCAAATTCATCTATTACTTTTAAGGTATCCCATATTAATATAGTGGTTTTAACTCTATCTTTTAAGTCATCACTACTATAAAGTATTTCTCCAAAGAAGTATCTAAATCCTTCATATTTACGTGAGTATAAACTATTAAATATTAAGTTAATTTCTTCTGTTACTTTTAAAAATTGTTCACTGTCACTTTTTTCTTTTAATATTTTTTGTTTTTCTGGTGATAAAGCCATAATTATTTCTTTTATTCTTTGTTTTCTTGCTTTGGGATTTACATCTCCAATATTAAATATTTTTGTCATAAAAATCACAACCTTTCAAACTTTATTATATGCTTAAAATTATATATTTTTAAGCGCGCATTAATATATTAACACTATAAAATAATAAGTGCAAACAAAAAGTAGAGTTTTTCATCTACTTATTTAATGAGTTAATTATTTTAATAAGTCCAGCTGTAGGAAGAGTGGCACAAGTCTTTCTTGATTCTTGTTTATATATTTCATTAAAGACTAGTTCTTCTTTCATTTCTTCTTTATTATACTTTCTTTCATTAACCATATTATTAAAATTATTTACATAGTTAGTTGCTTCTTTTAGAGTCATACCTATTATTCTTTTTATCATAATTGATGTACTAGCTGTACTAATTGCACAGGCTTCGCCATCGAAGTAAGCATCTATTATTATATCATTATCTACTTTTATAAATATATTTATATTATCAATGCAGCTTACATTATTAGCGTTTGCTTTAAGAAAGCCTTCATTTTTAGTTTCTTTATGAAAGGGATTTGTATAATTATCTAATATTATTTCTCTTCTAAGTTCACTATCCATTTATATCATTTCTTTCATTATTTTATCTTTATCACTTAATAAAGTGCAAAGTTCATCTATTTCTTCTTTAGTATTATAAAAATATAAACTTACTCTTATGGTATTTTTTACTCCGATTGCATTTTTTAAAATTTTAGCACAGTGGTTACCTGCTCTTACACATATATTATATTTATTTAGGTAATATGCTACATCTTGAGAGAATATACCTTCTATATTAAAGGCAATAATGCCGCTATCTGCTTCTTCATTAACTATTTGTATATATGGATATTCTTTTAATTTATCTATCATATATTTTTTTAGTTTTTGTTCATAGATACTTATGGTATCCATACCAATATTGTTTAAATAATCTACGGCAGCACCTAAACCAATAACTCCTGCTATATTAGGGGTTCCGGCTTCTAGTCTTTGAGGTACTTCTTTTAGATAAATTTCTTTTTCATTATCAAATGATTCATTCATTCCCCCGCCAAGGGATAGAGGTTCTACTTCTTCTAATAGTTCTTTTTTACCATATAAAACACCAGTACCAGTAGGGCCACACATTTTATGGGCAGAAAAGGCTAAAAAGTCTACATCTAAGTCTTTGACATCAGTTTTTTTATGAGGAATGCTTTGAGCTCCATCACATACTACAAAGATATTATTTTCATGAGCAAGTTTAGATATTTCTTTAATAGGTCTAATATCTCCAACTACATTTGTTATTTCAGCTAAAGCAATTACTTTAGTTTTATTAGTTATTACTGATTTTAAGTTATCTATTGTTACATGTAAATTAGCATCTAATGGTACATATTTAATTATGGCACCATTTTTATTTGCAAGTCTAAACCAAGGAAGTACATTACTAGCATGCTCACTTAAACTTATAATTATTTCATCACCTGGTTCTAATAATTTAGCGAAGAAACCACTAGCGATAATATTTAAACTTTCAGTAGCACCAGAAGTAAATACTACTTCATTTATATCAGCATTAATAAATTTAGCTACTTTTTTTCTAGTTTCTTCATAGGCAACATCTACTTTATAACTTATTGAGTAGTCTCCCCTATGAGCATTGGCACTATAATTTTCATAATAGTCATTTACAGCATTTATAACACTTTTAGGTTTAAATGTAGTTGCACCATTATCAAAGTATAAAATATTTTGTTTAAGCATTGGAAAATCATCTCTATGCATTTATATCACCTCCTATTTAGGTATTCAATTATTTTTGTTTTTAAATCATTACTATCAATAATACTTCCTAAAAAACCATTACAAATAAGTTTTTTAGCAGCATCTAAGCTTATACCTTTACTTAATAGATAAAATAGTTCATTTGGATCAATATTAGATACAGTATTATTATGATTAGCAATTACTTCAAAACTATCAATAAACATATTTGGCATACTTAAGCATTTACCTTCATTAATATTCATTATTTTTATACATTCATCTAAGTTATTATTATATTTATTCTTTTTAACATAACCATTTTCAATAATATTACTAGTTCCTTTATCATTTATACCATGAATATTTACTTTTATAATACCATAGTCATTTATAAAGTCAGTATTAATTTCTAAATTATAGTTATTATTATTAATAAAGGAATGATTAAATATACATTTACTATTATTATTTACTTTAATATTTATTTTAGAG
>CAVIQT010000009.1:0-9145 GCA_963645165.1 Phocaeicola vulgatus | reverse complement strand
ATATTAATAAGGATAAAAAGTATATTAATATTTTATGGGATATTATTAATAATGATGAGCATGTAAAAAGGATAGTTAAGAAGAAATATAATAAAAATAAAGATGAACTTAAAATAGATATTTCTAATATATTAGATTTACTTGATAAAGTGCCTAATAAACCAACTAATTTAGCAATTTATTCTTCTTTTACAGGGAATCCTCATTATTTAGACTTAAATAAGAGTAGTGGGAATTTATTTTATAGAGTAGTTGCGAAAATTAAGAATATTGAGTTTTTTGATAGAACTGATGAAAAGATAAATATATTATCAGAAATTAATGTGTATACGGATCCGGTTTCCAATTTTGTTATTACTAAGGGGCTTACTGGAGATAGTATTTTGAATGTATTTAATAAAAATGGAGAGGTAATAAATTTGAACTTATTAAATATTAATGGTTTAAAAAAGGTAGATACTAATCTTAAAAAAGTATATGTGTTTGAAAATCCTTCTATGATGAGTGCTTTAATGGATTTAGAAGTACCTATAATTATTACGTCTGGTATACCTAATTTGGCATTATATGTGTTATTAGAAAAATTAATTAGTAATAATAATATAATTTATTATAATGGAGATTTTGATCCGGAAGGGTTACTTATTGCTAGTAAGTTATTAGAAAGGTTTTCCCATGTTAAGTTATTTTGTTATGATAGTATAGATTATGAAATATCTAAGTCTAAGGAAGTTATATCTAATAGAAGATTAAAAAAGTTAGATAGTATTTGTGATAAGGATTTAGATGTGATTAAGAATTTACTTTTAAAAAATAAAGTGGCTGCTTATCAAGAACAAAATATTGATAATATTAGAAAGTTTATAAATGAAAAAGATGATTAATTAGTTAAATTTTTCGTCTTTTTTTAATTTAAACTAATTGTTTAATTAATTAAACTTAGTATATATGGACGTTTTTTTGTGTTTTTTGATATGGTGTTTTTGTAAGAAAGGAGAAAATAGATATGAAAAAGAAAATGCCATTTATAATAGGAGGTATTATAATTTTAGCTTTAATAGGAGTAATAATATATTTAATATCGAAAGATAGTAATAAGTATATTGAAGAAGCGCTTCCTAAAGCTGAGTTATCCGAAGGATTAAGAGGTAAATACGGAATTGATAAGAATATTAATGAAACTACTATTGATAATTATTTAAATAGAACAGACACGGTATATCGTGATGTGCGTATGCTTGTTGATAGTGCTACTTGGGAAAATAAAGGCGGAGATAGATATTTATCTGGATATATTAAAGGATTTGAAGTTATTCCATCACCTTATTTAGCTAGTTATACTGATGCTTATATTAAACAAAAAGAAAAAGAAAATGTTAGTGGTTTATATACTGGTGATACATTGTTTACTTTAAATGATGATGGAAGTTATACAGCTAATTATGAAGAATCAATGGATATATTAGAAGCAATATTTCCTAAGGATAAGAATATATTTATTATGTGCGGAGCAGGTGGATATGCTGGTCAAGTTAAGGATATGTTAGTTTCTTTAGGATGGGATGCAGAAAAAGTTAGAGATATTGGTGGATACTGGTATTATAAAGGGAAAAACTCTATTCAAGTTAAAGAAACTATTAATGGTAAAGATTATTATAATTTTAGTAAAGTTCCTTATTATAATATTGATTTTAAATCATTACATAAAGTTAGCAAATGAAAAAGATAGTTTTAATTTTATTTATGATTTTAACAGTAATGGGGTGTAGTAATAAGGATAATAAGTTTTATTTAGATAATGAATATTATGATAATGGTAAATTTATTAGCATTAATGCAGATTATATAAATGATTTAAAGGATAAAACATATATTGTATTTATATATAATAATTATTGTAATTTTGAAGTGCCTTGTGAAGATATTTTTAGGGAAGTAATAAAAGAAAATAATTTAGTCTTTTATACTTTATCTTATGAAGAGATGCAAAAGACATATTTAAAAAAAGACATTTTATATGCTCCGGCAGTGGCAATAATTAAAAAAGGTGAAATCATTAGTTATTTAGATGCAAATAGTGATGATGATTATGATAAGTATCAAGATAAAAATGCTTTTCTTGCTTGGATTAAAAACTATATTTATTTAAAATGAAAAGAGTGCAAAAATATTTTGTGCTTTTTTGGTTATTGATTTTAATTATAGATAAAAGTATAATGGTGTTATGAAAAATAAAGAACTTAAACAAGTGATTAAAGAATTTGTATTAGATATTATTTTTGTATGCTTTTTAATAATATTATCTTTTTATGTTTCTAAAAAAATATATGGAAATATAAATGAAATAAATAATAATTTAGGGGAAGATAATGTTATTAATAATGATTTAAAAAGTAATTAATTATTATCTTTAGGGAATAATCTTTCATAGAAAATAGTGGCAAGAGTTTCGGGTGATTCTTTAGCTCCATTTAATATCCACATTTTACTAGCGTTATAAATAGCGCCACTTAAGATATATAAACGATATTTTTCAGTTATATCGTTTTTATTATTAGGATAAAAGAGAATCATATATTCATTTAATTTATCTTGGATGATACTAGAAAGGTTAGATTTTTCTAAGGCAATAAATAAATCTTTATTATCGTAAAAGAAGTTAAAAGCAAATAAGAAACGATTATAAATATCTTTTTCTTTAATATTATTTAGTAAGTATTTTTCTTTTAGTTCTTCAAAATAGTCTTTTAATATATCTTCTTTATATGTATAGTTGCGGTAGTAAGCCATTCTAGATACACCTGCTTTTTCGGTTATTTCTGTAATGGTTATATCTTTTAAATTTTTTTCATTCATAAGAATTAATAGAGAATCTTTTATACATTTTTTTATAAATTTATTTCCTTTCAAACAAAAAACCTCCTTTTGTAACTTTTTTTAAAAGTGTCTTTTTAATTTATTTATTGTATGTTACAATTGTAACATACAATATGAAAGAAAGGTATATTTATGGGTGTAGTTAATCAATATATAGATAAATTAATGGATTTTATAAAAAATAAAACTATAGATCCTGAGAAGGCTTGGTTAAAGTATTATGATAAAATGCCTGAACATTTAAGTTATAGTCAAGGGAGTATTTATGATGCGATTAAGAATGCAGCAAGTTTATATCCTAAAAATATTGCTTATAGATATTTTGGACATGAAGTTTCTTATAAGGGATTTTTAAAGAAGATAGATAAGATAGCTAGCTGTTTAAAACAGTTTGATATAGTAGAAAATGAATGTGTAACGATGTGTTTGCCTAATTCTCCGGAGTCTTTTGCGCTTTTTTATGCGATTAATAAAGTTGGTGCGATAGCGAATATTGTGCATCCTTTATCATCAAAAGCGGATATTGAAAGAGCATTAAAGGAGACTAATAGTTCTATTTTATTTGTTTCTGATGTAAGTATGCCAAAAGCAAGAGATATAAAAGTTAAACATTTTATAATGATACCTACTAGTTTTAGTTTTAAAGGGATTCTTAAGTTAGGTTATAATATTAAAGAAGCAGCTAATTTAAAACTTGATGAGGGAATGCTTAGTTTTAGCGATTTTTTACTTGGAGCAAATAATGATAATGTTTATGTTAAAAGGGTTGATAAGGATCCAGCCGCAATTATTTATAGTGGAGGAACGACTGGGAAACCAAAAGGAATTATAATTTCTAATTTGAATTTTAATGCGATGGCACTTCAAACAAGAACTGTTTGTGAATATATTAGTCCTGGTAATTCTATTTTAGCAGCTCTTCCAATATTTCATGTGTTTGGGTTAGCTTTATGCTGTCATACTTGTTTATCTGCAGGAATGACTTGTATTATTGTTCCTAGACTTAATACTAAAGCTATTAATATGGAATTAAAAAAGTATAAACCTAGTGTTTATCCAGCAGTTCCTTCGTTATTAAAGATGTCATTAGATGGTATTTTTCCTGGTAGTAATGCTTTAAAGGATATTAAAGTTGTTGTTGTTGGGGGAGATTATTTGCCATATAAGGTTAAAAAGGATTTTGAAGAGTTTTTAAGAAAGTGTGGAAGTAATGCGGTTGTAAAGGTTGGATATGGTTTATCGGAAGCTACAGGGTTTAGTGCTTGCACTTCAGTTATGGATGAAGAAGATGTAATTGATGGCACTTTAGGTATACCTAATCCAGATATGGATATAAAAGTTATTGAACTAAATAGTGATGTAGAAAAACCATTTGGTGAGATAGGAGAACTTTGTATAAGTGGTCCAACAATAATGATGGGTTATATTAATGAAAGTGAAGAAACCAAGAAAACTTTAGTAGTACATGGTGATGGTAAAGTATGGCTTCATACTGGTGATTTGGGTTATAGAGATGAAAATGGATTATTTTTCTATAGTTCTAGATTAAAGAGAATGATAATAACTAATGGGTATAATGTTTATCCAGTTGAACTTGAAGAAATTATATGTAAGTGTGAGTATGTTAAGTCTTGCACTGTAGTTGGGATTCCTCATAAGACTAAAGGACAAACACCAAAAGCAGTTATTGTTTTAAAAGATGGAGTTGAAGAAAATATTGAGATTAGAAGTAAAATAAGAAAATATTGCAAGGAAAATTTAGCTAATTATGCGATGCCAACTGAGTTTGAATACCGAAAAGTCTTACCAGTAACGGCGGTGGGGAAAGTGGCCTATAGAGACTTAGAAAATAAGAAAAAGTAAGAAGTTCATGATAATAAATGGACTTTTTTTAAAATATTTATCTATTTTATGATATTATTATTTATGGATTGGTACGTGGTTTGAGTGAAAGAGTTTATAGCTAACTTAAAACTGGTATGGAGATTTGCTAGGTTTCAAAAGAAGAATATTATTAAGACTACTATATGTAAAATAATTATGATGTTAATAAGTATTGCAGTTCCTTTAGTTTCAGCAAAGATTATAGTAAATTTAACATCTAGTAAAATATATCAGTGTATAATGTTTGCGATTTTAATGTTTCTTTTAGAGATTTTAAGAAATTTTGTTATTTATTTTTCTAATTATTATAATCAAATGGTGTTTAGAGAAACTATGGTGAGGATGCAGAAGTCTTTGGGAGAGTCTGTGTTAAAGTTAGAAACTAAAGTTTTAGATGATAATGGTTCTGGCGTTTTTATACAAAGATTAACTAATGATGTTTCTATTTTATCAGATGAATTTTCTTCAATTAATGATTATTTTGGAGATATTATTACTAATATTGGTATATTTGTTGCGATATTTGTGATTAATAAATGGATATTCTTATTTTCAGTTTTATATATGATTTTAATATATTATGTATTTAAGAGAAGAAATCTTTCTTATAATGCAAAGAATAAAATTTACAAAAAAGAAGGAGAAGCTACAACTGGTTTTATTGGGGAATTGGTTAGAGGAATTAGAGATATTAAAATGCTTAATTCTGAGAAAAGTTTCTTAAACAAAATGGAAGAGAAAATTATTTCTTTAAATAATAGTGCTTATGATGTAAATTCGGTTAGAAGAAATTATAATTTTATTGCTTCTTTCATTTATGATTTAGAAGATCTACTTTTAGCATGCATTATTGGGACATTTATTTTATATGAAAAGTTAACGGTACCAAATGGGCTTATTCTTTTTAATTATTCAGGAAGAGTTGTTGAATTAGGTAAGACATTAGATAATTTTTCTAAGGAAATAAAAGATTTTAATTTAGCTAGTGAAAGAGTATTTTCTATAATTGATAGTGATGAATATAAAAAGGAAGAGTTCGGTAGTATTCATTTAAAGAAAGTTAATGGGGATTTTGAGTTTAAAAATGTTTCTTTTGCTTATGATAAAAATAAGGTTTTAAAGAATTTAAATTTTAAGATTAATGCGAATGAGACGGTTGCTTTTGTAGGTAAGACTGGGGCTGGTAAGACAACTATATTTAGTTTACTTTGTAAAATGTATGATAATTATAGGGGTGAAATAACTATTGATAATATTGATATAAAGAAGTTAGATAAGGACTCTATAAGAGGTAATATTACAATTATAAGTCAAAGTCCGTATATTTTTCATATGAGTATTAAGGATAATTTAAAGTTAGTAAAGGAAAATTTAACTAAAAGGGAAATGATTGATGCTTGTAAGGCTGCTTGTTTACATGATTTTATTATGACATTACCGCAAAAGTACGATACTATAATTGGTGAGGGAGGAGTAAATCTTTCGGGTGGTCAAAAGCAAAGATTAGCAATTGCTAGGGCACTTGTACAAAAAACAGAGATAATTTTATTTGATGAAGCGACGAGTGCACTGGATAATGAGACTCAGATGCATATTCAAAAGGCGATTGAGAATATGAAAAATGAATATACAATTTTAATTATTGCTCACAGATTGTCAACGATTATAAATGCAAGTAGAATTTTATTTTTGGATAATGGTAAAATTACCGCAAGTGGTACGCATAATGAGCTGTTAATGACTTGCCCTGCTTATAAACATTTATATGAATCAGAAATTACTAAAGATTCATAATAATTATAAAGTTACTTATAATATAATAAAGGAGTGTTATGAAAAGATTTATTATATTGTTAATATTGACTTTTTTTATTGGGGTTATTCCTTCATTATTGGTAGGTAATGATGTTACAGGTTTAGTATTACCTAGGTTTTATCCACCTAACATATTATTTCCAATTATTTGGACTATACTTTATTTATTAATGACTATTTCTATTTATTTAGTTTCTAAGAAAGAATATAAAATATATTTTATTCAGTTAATTGTTAATGCGTTATGGACAGTGATTTTCTTTAGACTCGGTTTAAGATTATTTGCTTTTATGTGGATTATATTTTTATTTATTTTAGTTATGATTATGGTAAAGAGATTTTATAGGGAAAAAAAGGTTGCAGGTTTTTTACAGATACCTTATGTAATATGGCTTTTAATAGCGGCATATCTTAATTTAGCTATTTATCTATTAAATAAGTAAGTGTAATTTTTAAAAAAGTACAAATAATAAAATAGGTGTATTAATGTGAGGAAGTATTATTTTATTATTTGTATTTTATTACTTTTTATTGTATTAAATATTAAAGAGAGTTTTGCTTATAAAAGTAATTATTTAGTTATAAAGCCTAAGAATGTAACTACTAAAAATTTGGGTGAATATGTTAAAGAAAATATTAGTAGGGATTTAAATTATTTTTGTTCTTATGATGATTGTTATGTTGTTAGAGAGAAAAATATAAATAAATCTATTAGTAATTTTGAAAAATATTATTTAAAAAAGCTAGATGAAGAGGATAGACTTATATTAAATGTTAAGGGAATATCTATTACTAAGATAGTTCTTTATTAGTTATAGTTTAATTATTTCAATATAGTTTTTATTGTCTTTAATTAGTTCTTTAACAAATAGAGAGTAGTTATTATATGGGGCAAGTAGATAGGCATTATTTCTAGTTCTAGTAATGGCAACATAAAATAGCCTTCTTTCTTCTTCATAGGGGATAGTTTCTTTATGTGATAATAGGTTTATTATTTGGTGGTTTTTTATTTTTGATGGCAAGCTGTTAGTTTTGTTTAGAAGGTTTATAATTATTATATTATCTTCTTCTAAACCTTTAGATTTATGGATGGTTAGAAATTTTATATTATCTGTTTCTTTTACGTCAAATGTTTCTTTATCTTTATTATTACGACCTAGAATTAGGGTAGGGCCTTTATTTAGTTTAATAACTTTTTCTAGGATATTTTTTTCATTTTTATAAAATACTATTTTGATAGGTTTATCTGAATCTTTTAAGCATATAGTATTTTTTTTAATTTGGTTTTTATTTTTCATAATAAAGTTATTCGCTATATTAATTAGAGTTTGGGTATTTCGGTAGTTATAGTCTAGATTAATAATAGTTAAGTTTTCAAGGTGATCTTTTAATTCAATAAGCATTTTTAAATCACAACCACTAAAGCGATATATAGATTGGTAATCATCGCCAACTGCAAAAAGATGGCCATTATTTTGAGTAATAATTGCTTTTATTAAATTGAATCTTATTAGAGAGGTGTCTTGAAATTCATCTATGATAACAAATTTATATTTAGTTTTTACTTCATTATTATTTATTTTGGTTGTACCAATACTTATCATGTCATTAAAGTCTAGATAGCCTGATGATGATAGTTCATTTTGATATAATAGATATATTTCTATAATTAGTAAAAGATAGTCTTTAGTTATGAAATGAGCTTTTTTATATAGGGTTATTAGATAGTCTATATTACTATAGTTTGCTTTATAGAGGTTTATAAAGGTTGCTATTAAGTTTATTAGATTATCTTTAGTATTTTCTAATAGTATTCTTTTAATTATTTTCTTTTGTCTTTTATTTTGAGGTTTATTAATATATTCTTTTATTATATATGTAAGCATACTTTCTTTGGCGATTTTAGTATTTCCATCACGGATTAAGTCTAGAGATAGTTTATGAAATGTTTTTACATCTATGTTATATTTTATTTTTCTTTTAATGTCATTTACGGATTCATTAGTAAAGGATATAGCTAGTATTTCATTTTCTTTATATAGATTATTTTCTATTAAGTAGTTAATTTTATTTATGATGGTAAATGTTTTACCGGAGCCAGCACCTGCGATTAGTAAAACATTACCTTTGGTAGTAACTGCTAACTTTTGTTTTTCATTCATGATATTAATATATGATAAGAAGATATTATTGTCAATTAAAAAGAACTAGTTGAGGTTAACTAATTCTTTATCTAGTAGAGAGTATAAATAGATAGATGTTTTTTTATTGGTTTTATATTCAATATAGTTTTTATAGCCAGTTAACTGTTTAAGATAGGCATCATCTGATGTGTGTTTTAGTTTGTAATCTATAATAATATTATAGTTTTCATAGACTAGTAGTAAGTCAATTATACCTGTTTTAGATGTGTTATTTTCTTCATAGATAAATTCATATTCTTTATAAATATTTGCACTTTTAATATTTTCTAGTAGTTTATTATTTAATAAACTTTTAACTATATCTTTTTCAAATTCATTTAATAAATTATAGTTAGGATTTTTAAAATCAATATTTTCAAGCAATT
>CAVIQT010000008.1:0-6386 GCA_963645165.1 Phocaeicola vulgatus | reverse complement strand
AATGCCAATATAGTTATTGGTGATTTAAAATATAATATGCAAGTAAATAATGGTGAATTAGAAGATAGAATACTTAGAATAACTAAAAGTTCTACTTTAACATATGATATTGGTTTATCTTCATTAAATAATATTGATACCAAATATGAGTTAATATATGATGTGTGTAGTGATAAAGATTGTACTAATACAATTGATATGCCAAGTGATTTAGATGTAAAGGTTTCATCTGATTCTTCTAATGCTGTAGTTGGCTCAATAAATAAAAATAATTATTTATCATTAACTATTGTGGGAATTAATGATAGTGCTACATCAGATTATTATATAAAATTGGGTTTAAATGCAGGTTATTCTCATAATGAACTTGCGCTTGTAAATCAAATAAATGAAACATATTATGTGGATGATGTAACAATAATTGCATTTGTTGATGGTAAAGAATTAGGTGAATTTCCTTCAGAAAGAAATTATTTTGTTACGTATGAATGTAAAGTTGGGAATACTGTTGTAGATGATGTAGTGGTTAATTCAGTTTATCTTTCTGATCACTGGAAGTTAACAGTTGATAATGTTACAAAATCAAGAACCGCTTGTAATGTTTATTTTGAGGCATATGAAGGTACATTACTAGATGAAGCAATAAGAAAAAATTATCCAACAATTAGTAAGCCTGTAACAACTCCTGGTTCAAGGATATCTAATTCAACAGAGAAAGTTCTTGCAGAAACAGCAGATGATTATGGCACAAGTTATTATTTTAGAGGAGCGATTAATAATAATTATGTGGAGTTTGCTGGTAAGTGCTGGAGAATAGTCAGAATAACCGGTAATGGTGCTATAAAATTAGTTTTACATAATGATAATGTTGATAAAGTAGAAAATCCATGTGATTCTTCTTATAATAGTAATACTGCGGCGTTTGCTAGATATGATGGCACAACTTATACAAGCGAGATAAATTCATTTGGTGATGTTAATGCATCTGTTGGTTATATGTATGGCGATCCTTGGGCTTATTCATATGATTATGAACATGCGAATGTAAATGATAGTGTTATTTTAACTAATTTAAAAACTTGGTATGATTTATCTTTTAATAGTAAACAAAAAAATAAACTTGCAGATGTTATCTGGTGTAATGATAAAAGTACAGTAGATGGTGATGGAAGTAATACAAATGATACTACATATGGTGCATGGGGAAGAGAATCTTTAAGTTTGATTTGCCCGAATGATAATAGTGGAGGAAAATTATCTAAGTTTACAGGTAGTGAAACAACATATGGTAATGGTGCTTTAAAAGGTTATAAAATAGGTTTACTTACACAAGATGAAATAACATTTGCTGGTGCGATAAATAATAAAAATAATACTACATATTATCTATATGAAAATGCTAAAGAGGCTTGGTGGAGTATGTCTCCAGCTACTTTTAGTTCTAGTGCGGGCGTGAGCCTTGTTGTAAATGTTACGCCTTATTCTACTTCTGGAGTTATGCCAGGAATTGATTATAGTTACGCAACAAGTGCACTAGCTGTAAGACCCTCTATTGCTCTTATTCCAACAATTACAATATCTGCTGGTACGGGCACTTCATCTGATCCATTTTTGGTTATTTAAAAACATAGTTTAAAGTTACTATGTTTTTTATCTTATGATACTTTCTAGAGCTAGTATAATCATTGTATCTAGTGTTTCTTGTCTTTCTTTAGTAGTTAAATTTTTTTCTGGTTCAAATTTATTGTCACTTATGGATACTAAACAGGTTGCATCTTTATTTAGGAAATTTGCTACTGTATATATACCAAATGCTTCCATTTCTGATGCTAATAAGTTTACATTTTTAGGGACATCTTTAAGTAAGTGATTTATATTTAAGTATCCATCAAATACTTCTGATGTATATATGGTTCCTTTTGTTATATTGATGTTTAGTTTTGATGCTTTATCTAAGATAATTTGATTTAATTTATTTGATGATGCTATTTTTCTAGATTTATTTTTAGTTAGAGCGTATCTAAAGTTAGAGTGAGAATAAGCATATGTTCCTAGGATAATATCTCTTACTTTAATATTTTCATTTAATGCTCCTGCTGATCCTATTCTTATTATTTTATTTACATTATAAAATTTAAATAATTCATATGTATATATACTAGCACTTGGTATTCCCATACCTGATCCTATTACTGTAACTTTCTTTCCTTTATAAATACCTGTATATCCTAGCATATTTCTTACGTCATTAACTAGTTCTGCTTTTTCTAAGTATTTTTCAGCTATATATTTTGCTCTTAGTGGATCTCCTGGTAAAAGTACTCTAGATGCTATTTTATCTTTATTGCAAATAATGTGTATAGGTTTCATGATTATCAACTACCTTTCTTCAAAATTATAACTTAATTATGCTATAATGTCATTATAAAAGAGTAAAAAATAAGTATAATAGTAAAGAGGCGAATATTATGGTTTATAATAAGCAAGTTATGGGTGGTTATAATCTTCATACTTTAAAAACTGATAAATTTAAACAAGTTCATGTAGAAATTATTTTTAGAAATAATATTAAAAAAGAGGAAATAACTAAGAGAAATATTTTATTTGATTATTTAATGGAAGCATCTAAGAATTATCCTACAAGAAGATATTTAGAAATAAAGTTAGAGGATTTATATAATGCTAGTATTTATACTACTACAAATAGAGTAGGAGCAAGCATTATAACTAATTTTTGTATGGATTTTATTAATCCTTCTTATACTGAGCGTAGTATATTAGAAGATTCAATTAAACTTATTTTTGATTTAATATTTAATCCTTTAGTTAAAAATGATGAAGTGGATGAGAAAACTTTAAATTTAATAAAGACTAGATTGAAAGATGAAATAAATAGTATAAGGGAAAATGCTAAAAAGTATTCTTTAAGTGAGGCAAGAAGTGCTTTAAATGTTATTCCTTCTTCATTGAGTAGTATTGGTTATTTGGAGGATATAGAGGAAATAAGTCCTAGTAATTTGTATGAGTATTATGAAGATGTTTTAAGAAATGATTATATAGATATTTATGTTGTAGGTAATTTAGATATGGATGAGGTTAGTAAGTATGTTTGTAAGTATGCTAATTTTAATGTAATAAAGAATCATTCTATATCATTATATGTTGATAATCCTAAGTTTAAAGAAATGCTTATTTCTAAACCTTATAATTATATTCAAACTTCTATTGTGGCAGTTTTAAGTTTAAATAATTTAACTAGTTATGAGAAGAAATATTCGGCTGTAATATATAATATTATTTTAGGTGGTTTTTCTTTAGAGTCTAAATTATATAAGAGATTAAGAAATGATAATTCTTTATGTTATAATGTTAATTCTTATTATCAAAAGTATGATGGGTTAATATATATAACTACGGGAGTGGATGTTAATGCTAAGAATAAGGCTATTTCTTTAATTAAAGATTCTTTAAGGGATATGGTTCATAGTGTAACTGATAAAGAGCTTGCTCAGGCTAAGTCTTATATTCAAACTAGTATTATAATGGGTAATGATTCTCTTAATAAAATGGTAGATAATAAGTTCTTTGAAGATATTAGTGATTTAGATGATTATGAAACAAGATTAAAGACTTTTAGAGGTGTTACTTTAGATGATATTCATGAAGTGGCTAAGAAGATATCTCTTGGATTAATTTATACTTTAGATGGAGGTAAGAATGAATAAGATTGAAATATTAGGGGCAAAAGAGACTTTATATAAAGAGCATTTGGATAATGGTTTAGATATTTATATGGTTCCTAATAATAATGTTAAAAATTTTTATTTAACTTTAAGTGTTAGGTATGGTTCTATTTATAATAAATTTAGAATTGGAGTTAAAACTTATGATATGCCTAAGGGGATTGCTCATTATTTAGAACATTTAATGTTTAATATGCCTGATCGTAATGCTTTTGATTATTTTGGGGATTTAGGTAGTCCGGTTAATGCTTTTACTTCTTTTGATACAACTTGTTATGAAGTATTTGCTAATAATAATTTTAAAGAGAATTTATCTTATTTAATTAAGTATGTTTATACTCCATATTTTACTAAGGAACTTGTAGATAATGAGCGAGGTATTATTACTGAGGAAGTTAAAATGTATGAAGATATGCCTGCTACTAGTTTATATTATGATTCATTAAAATCTGTATTAGTAAATGATGAGCGAAGATATTTAATTAGTGGTACTTGTGAAGATGTTAAAAATATTACTTTAGATGATATTGAGACTGTGTATAATGCTTTTTATCATCCTGAAAATATGTTTTTAATTATTACGGGTAATTTTAATCCGGAAGAGGCTGTCGCGATTGTTGAAGATGCAATGTCTAATTTTGAGTTTCCAGAATACAAAAGACCAGAGTTAAAAAGTCCAGATGAACCATTTAAGGTTACTAGTTTCTATAGTAAGATTAAAGCAAATATTGATAAGTCTAAGGTTGCTATATCTATTAAATATCCGATAAGTAATTTTAAGTCTTTAAAGTTATCTGATGTTACTTTAAAATTATATTTTAATTTAATTATGCTTTTAAATTTTGGAAATACTTCTATATTAAAAGATGAACTTACTAGTAATGGTATTTTAACTGATGATATATCATTTTCTTTATTACAGACTGATGATTATTTTATTGAAACTATAATGGCTTCTACTAATTATCCAGATTATTTTATAAAGAGAGTTAAGGATACTTTAGATAATCTTATTTTAAAGGAAGAGGATTTACAAAGAAAGAAGAAATTATGTATTAGTAATCTTATTATGATGTTTGATGATATTGAGATAGTTAATGCAGAAATTGCTAAGGATTTACTTGATAATGGGGAATATTTAAATGATATTTATACTATTTATAAGCATTTAAATTATGATGATTTAATAAGAGTTTCTGATAAGATGAATAAGTATGTTTATAGTGTTAATATTTTAGTTCCTGAAGATGATAATTAACCTTTATTAATTTAAAGGTTTTTTTTATGTGATAAATTTAAAGGAAATTAGAAAGTTTTGGTTAATATATATAGTGAAGGGAGTATTAATGGAATTTATTAAGTATTATAAAAAATATATTATAGGGGGTTTATGTTTTCTTTTAGTTTTAGGGGGTTCTTTATATTTTTATCTTAAGGAAGAAAGGAGCGTTACTTCTTTAAAAAGTGATGATATATTATTATCTGATAGTAGTAATTTAACTAAGGAAGAAGAAAAGAATGAAGATAATATTATTTATGTTGATGTAAAGGGAGCGGTTAAAAAGCCAGGAGTTTATGAACTTACTAGTAATGATAAAGTTATTGATGCAATAAATAAAGCAGGAGGAATAAAAAGTACTGGTACAACAGATAATATTAATTTAAGTAAAAAGTTAAGTAATGAAATGGTTGTTTATATTTTTACAAAAAAGGAGTTAGCGGCAAGTGAAAAACAAAATGTTACTGAAAGTGTGCCTTGTAAATGTGAGACTATTGTAGTTGATAATTGTATTAATAAAGAGGAAAATACTATTTCTAGTGATGAAAATAAAACCAGTAGTGATAGTAATAAAAAGATAAATATTAATACGGCTAGTAAAGAAGAGTTAATAACTATAAGTGGTATTGGGGAAGCTAAAGCAGAAAGTATAATTAAGTATAGAGAAGAAAATGGTGCTTTTAAGCAAATAGAGGATATTACTAAAGTAAGTGGTTTAGGTGAATCCATTTTTAATAAAATTAAAGAATTTATTACAGTCTAATATTTTTTATTATTTTCTTTTTGTTTTTATAGTTTGCTTTGTTTTAATTAATTATTTTTTAGTACCAACTAAAAGTATGATAGATAGTGAAGATAATATTATTGGAATAATTACTAATATTAAAGTTAAAGATGATAAGGTAAATATTACTTTAAAAATAAATAGAAAAGAAGATTTAATTATTTATATAAAGGATTATGATGTTTTTAATTTTAAATTAGGAATGAAGCTTAGAGTTTCTGGTAAGTTAAATATTCCAAGTAAAAATACTATTTTTAATTGTTTTAATTATCAAAGATATTTATATAATCATCATATTTTTTATACGCTTAGTGTTAGTAAATTTGAAGTTATTAGTGATGATATTGGTTTTATTTATAAGATAAAAAATTATATTATTGAAAGAAGTAATAAATCTAAAAATAAAGGGTATATTAAAGCATTTATTATTGGGGATAAAAATGAATTAGAGTCATATAAAATTTATACCAAAAATGGAGTGAGTCATCTTTTTGCTTTAAGTGGGATGCATATTAGTTTATTATCGGGAATCTTACTTTTTCTTTTAAAGAAGAATAGTAAATCTAATATAATTGTAATT
>CAVIQT010000007.1:0-11238 GCA_963645165.1 Phocaeicola vulgatus | reverse complement strand
TGTTATTCAGATATTAAAAATCAAATATGGTATATGTATGATGAATTATTTGATGATGTAAAAATTGATTTTAATAGTAATAATTTAGAAGAAGTTAAGAGTGTTATTAACCTTTATGCAAGTAAATACTTTGATATAAATGATGATAAAGAGACATGGTTTAATAAAATCAAAGAGTTATCTATAGAGTGTGGGTATACTACTGATATGAAAGCATATAAAGAAAATCCTAGTAATTTTAAAGGAAGCGTTGCTGATATATCTAATATGATTAGACTTAGTTTAACTTCTAAAAGTACAACTCCTGATTTATATGAAATTATAAATTTATTAGGAAAGACAAGAACTATTAATCGTTTAAATAAAATTTTAAATATGTAGGTATTCACTTTTGTTTTAGATTGTGTTATAGTACTATTAATTTTTTTGGGGGCTATTATGTTAAAGGATTTAATTATTAAAAAAGATACTGATGTTAATGCGAGAAATGAATTAGTATTATATTATGGTTATTTAGTTGATGATTTGATTGATAAGTATTTTAAAGAGTCAACACTAGATGAAGATGATGTAAGAAGTATTGGAATGGAAGCTTTAATTAGGGCGATTGATTCTTATGTAATAACTGGGGATAATCCTCATCAATATTTTATTAGTCATTGTAAGGATAATATTTTTTATGCGATAAGTCATGCTTTGGAGGCACATAAAAATAAAATAAAATATTATGGAGGACGCTTTGAAGATGCGATGTTAGTTGATTATGGCAGTTATGAAGATATTATTGAAAAACTTGCTTATTCTCAGGTGGCAATAACATATATTGAAAATCTTAGTACATTTGATAAAAATATTTTGAAGTTATATTTTGGGATTGGAACAAAAAGGTGTACTGATAAGGAAATAGCAGAGATATTTGGTATTTCTAGATGTGTTATATCTAAAAGAAGAGTAAAGATTATTGAGTCTTTAAGCAAAAGATTAAAGTTTGATAATGCTTCTTCAAAGAGAAATGATAAGTCTATGCAGAAAAAGGTTGACTTTTAGGGGGCTATTCCTTATAATTCATATTGGTACATTTTGATTTGTTATTTTACTTGGAGAACTGGGAATTTAATAAGTAAAATGATAATGAAAGGAAAAATATTTATGAAAACATTTATGCAAACAAAAGAAACTGTTGAACGTAAGTGGTATGTAATTGATGCTGAAAATAAACCTTTAGGTAGAGTTGCTACTAAAGCTGCTACTATTTTAAGAGGAAAAAATAAGGCAACATTTACACCTCATATTGATTGTGGAGATTATGTAATTATTATTAATGCTGATAAGGTTAAATTAACTGGTAATAAGATTAATGATAAAATGTATTATGATCATTCAGGATTTCCTGGTGGATTAAGAGAAAGAAACGCTAAAACTATGATAGAAAGTTATCCAACTGAAATGGTAGAAAGAGCTGTTAAAGGTATGCTTCCAAAAGGACCATTAGGCAGACAATGCTTTAGAAAGTTATTTGTTTATGCTGGTAGTGAACATAACCATGCTGCTCAAAAACCGGAAGAGATAAGTGCTATTTAGGAGGATTTATGAAGAAAAATGAATTTACTGCTACAGGCAGAAGAAAACGTTCTGTTGCTCAAGTAAGATTAGTACCAGGTAAAGGTAATATTACTGTAAATGGTAAAGATATTAATGAATATTTAAATTCAGAAAACTTAGTAATGGATGTAAAACAACCTTTAGTACTAACTAAAAATGAAAATACATTTGATGTTATTGTTAAAGTAGTTGGTGGTGGATTTTCTGGTCAAGCTGGAGCAATTAGACTTGCACTAGCAAAAGCATTATCATTATATGATGCTGATGCTGATCAAACTAGAGATGATGCTTATCATAAAGTATTAAAAGATAATGGTTTCTTAACACGTGATCCAAGAATTAAAGAACGTAAAAAATATGGTCTTAAAAAAGCTCGTAGAGCACCACAATTTAGTAAGAGATAGTTTAAATTCACAGCAATTGGTTGTGAATTTTTGCATTTTAAAAAGCAGATTTTAGAATTTTGTAAATGAGAAGGTTATAGTTAAATTTTGTTTATATTCTTAGTTTTTTTCTTGCTTTAAGAAAATAAATAATGTAATATATTTATGATTTGGAGGGCTGTTATGAATGAGATTTATAGGTTTTTAAAATCATTAGATATATATGAAGATGATAAAGTTGTTTTAGCGTGTTCTTATGGGCCAGATTCTATGGCTCTTTTAGATATTTTAATTAAGTTAAAGTTTGATGTGGTAGTTGCTCATGTTAATCATAAATTACGCGTCGAATCTGATAAAGAATGTGAAGACTTAAGAAATTATTGTAAGAAAAGAAATATTATTTTTGAAGAGAGTATAATAGGTAAGTATCCGAAAGGAAATATAGAGGCTTATGCTAGAAGTTTTAGATATAATTTCTTTAAGGAAATTGTAGCAAAATATCATGCTAAATATTTATTTACGGCTCATCATGGTGATGATTTAGTAGAAACTATTTTAATGCGTATTTCAAGAGGGGCTTCTCTTTCTGGTTATGCAGGCTTTAGACTTATTACTAAGCAAAATAATTGCGATATAGTAAGGCCACTTATTTATTTAACTAAAGAAGAAATATTAAATTATAATAAAGAAAATAATATTCCTTATGCAATTGATGAAACCAATAATATAGATAATTATACAAGAAATAAGTATCGTCATAAGGTTCTACCTCTTTTAAAGGAAATTAATCCCAAAATTCATAATAAATTCATAAAGTTTAGTAATAATATAAGTGAGTGCTCGGATTATATAGATAGAGTGGTTAATGATGTATTTAAATGTATTTATGTGAGTAAGCATATTGATTTAAATAATTTTTATATATTAGATAGTTATATTCAGAAAAAATTATTAGAAAAGATATTACTTGATATTTATAGTAATGATATTAATAAAATAAGTGATGTTCATGTTAGTTTAATTTTAGATTTAATATATGGTCATAGAGTAAATAGTATTATTAATTTACCAAATAATATTAAGATTGCTAAGTTTTATAATATGCTTATTTTTGATTATAAAGATTGCGCGTATGATTATGATTATGTTATAAGAGATGAAATTATTATAAATGATGGAATAATTAAGTATGTAGATGATTGTGATATTTTAAAGAGTAATTATGTTTTAAGATTAAATAAAAAAGATGTAAAATTACCTCTTAGAGTAAGAAATCGTAAAGTGGGAGATAAAATTAAACTTAAAAATGGTACTAAAAAAGTTGGCGAGATATTAAGTGAAGCAAAGATAATGAAACTAGAAAGAGATATTTACCCAATTGTATGTGATAGTGATGGTAATATTTTGTGGATACCGGGCGTAAAAAAGAGTAAATATGATAGAAATTATAATGATGATTATGATATAATAGTAAAGTACATAAAAAAAGGAGAACGATATGAAAAATAAAAATAATTTTGCTAAGCAAACAATGCCTTATATATTATTATTTATGGTAATTATGGGGATTATGCTTTTTTATGATTTATCAAAGTATACGGTTCATAATTTAACTTATGATAAGTTTATGAATAATTTATCTGAAGGAACTGTTGAGAAAATTGAAATTACACCAAAGAGTAAAGCTGGTGTTTATGAGATTACTGGTTCTTTAGATGGTTATGATGATAATGAATCTTTTAAGGTTAATACACCGCTTTCTGAGGCTGTTTTAGAGAAAGTAATTAAGTATACTGATGAAAGTGATGTAGAGGTAATAACTAATGAAAATCCAGAAAATAGTAGTATAGTTACTGTACTTGTAAATATTGTTCCTTCTATTTTATTAATTGGTGCGGTTTTATGGTTATTTAATAAGATAAGTGGCACTAATAAAAATAGTATGGATTTTGGAAGAAGTAAGGCTAGATTAAATGAGGAAGCAAAAGCACATTTTAGTGATGTTGCGGGATTAGTTGAAGAAAAAGAAGAAGTTGCAGAGTTAATTGATTTTTTGAAAAATCCAAAGAAATTTCAAAAGTTAGGTGCTAGAATACCCAAAGGTGTTTTATTAGTAGGGCCTCCTGGAACTGGTAAAACATTGCTTGCTAAGGCAGTTGCAGGTGAAGCAAATGTACCATTTTATTATATTAGTGGTTCTGATTTTGTAGAGTTATTTGTTGGTGTGGGAGCATCTCGTGTTAGAGATATGTTTAAACAAGCAAAACAAAGTGCACCATGTTTAATTTTTATAGATGAAATTGATGCAGTTGGTCGTCAAAGAGGCACTGGCTTAGGCGGTGGGCATGATGAAAGAGAGCAAACACTTAACCAGTTATTAACTGAAATGGATGGTTTTGGTGCAAATGAAGGGATTATCATTATTGCCGCAACTAATAGACCAGATGTTTTAGATCCAGCATTACTTAGACCAGGTAGATTTGATAGACAAGTTACAGTAAGTTTACCTGATCAAAAAGAAAGAGAAGCTATTTTAAAAGTTCATGCTAAGAATAAAATATTTGATAAGAGTGTTAATTTAGAAAATATATCTAAAAGAACGCCTGGATTTAGTGGAGCAGATTTAGAAAATTTATTAAATGAAGCAGCACTTCTTGCAGTTAGAAAGAATTTACCATCTATAAGTATGGCTGAAATTGATGAAGCAACTGATAGAGTTTTGATGGGACCAGCAAAGGTAAGTCGTACAATTACAGAAAAAGAAAAGAAGTTAATCGCGATTCATGAATCGGGACATGCTGTTATTGGGCTAAAATTAAGAGATGCTGATGAAGTACATAAGATTACTATTATACCTAGAGGAGTAGCGGGTGGATATACAATGATGCTTCCTAAGGAAGAAAAAATATCTATCTTAACTAAAGATGAGTTACTTGCGCAAATTATTGGATTATTAGGTGGACGTGTTAGTGAGGAACTTTATAATGGAGAAATTTCAACAGGCGCATCTGATGACTTTAGTAGAGCAACAAAAATTGCGAGAGCAATGGTTACTGAATATGGAATGAGTGATTTAGGACCAGTGCAACTTGAACACAAAAGTGAAGGAGTATTCTTAGGTAGAGATTATAATAAGAGTCAGAATTTTAGTGATGCAGTTGCATTAGAAATTGATCAAGAAGTAAGAAAAATTATTGATGAATGTTATAAAAAAGCGACTAAGATTTTAAAAGAAAATAAAGATTTAGTAATGCTTTTAACTAATACATTAGTAGAAAAAGAAACACTTACTAAAGAGGAAATTGATGAACTTGTTACTACTGGAAAACTAAGTGATAAGCTTGAAGAAGAAGAAAAATCTATGGCTGATGCAGATGAAACCAAGACAAAAAAGGCTAAGAAAAAAATAGAAGATTCTACAAAATAGAATCTTTTATTATGGTATATTGTGTGATAAAATTATATTTGACCATGGTAGTTATAAATGTTTTATTTAGACAATTATAAGTAACTATGTTAAAATATATTTTAGGTAGAAGGCAGTGGTAATAATGACAAAAGTTATTTCTTTAGTAAATCAAAAAGGTGGTGTTGGTAAAACAACAACTAGTATAAATTTAGCTGCTTCTTTAGGTAAATTAGGTAAGAAGTCTCTTTTAATAGATTTAGATCCTCAGGGTAATTGTACTACTGGTTTAGGTGTTAATAAGGGAGATGTTAAGTATAGTATTTATGATGTTTTAAATGGTACTTGTGAAGCAAAAAAAGCTATTGTGAAGACAGGATTTACTGCGCTTTCTATTATTCCGGCAACTATAAATTTAGCTGGTTTAGATTTTGAACTTATGGAAAAGGGTTATCAAAATGCTGCATTTAAGAAAAATGAACAGTTAAGAGATGCACTTATGGAAATAAAGGATAATTATGATTATATTATTATAGATTGTCCTCCTTCTTTAGGGCTTCTTACAACTAATGCGTTAGTAGCAAGTGATTCTGTTATTATTCCAGTTCAGTGTGAATTTTTTGCTTTAGAGGGGATTACACAGCTTTTAAATACAATTATTATGACACAAACTAGATTAAATCCTAATTTAAAAATTGAAGGGGTGTTACTTACTTTGTTAGATTCTAGAACTAATTTAGGTTTAGAAGTTGTTGAAGAGGTAAGAAAGTTTTTTAAAGATAAAGTTTTTAATACTATTATTCCAAGATTAATTAGATTAGTAGAAGCACCAAGTCATGGAGAACCAATTAATGAATATGACCCAACAAGTAGAGCAGCTGAGGCTTATACTAATCTCGCTAAGGAGGTTATAGAAAGAAATGGAAACCAATAATAAAAGAAAGGCTTTAGGTAAGGGTTTAGAACAATTATTTAATAGTGAACCAATGAATTTTGATGCATTTGAGCAAGAAATTGTTAGTGAAGCAAAGGAAAAAGATGTATTAGAAATTCCAATTAGTGAAATTAGACCTAATCCTTATCAGCCAAGAACATATTTTGATCCGGAAGCTTTGCAAGAACTTGCAGAGAGTATTCGTGTGCATGGAATTATTGAACCAATTATAGTAAAAAAAAGTATTCACGGGTATGAATTAGTGGCTGGTGAAAGAAGAACTAAGGCATCTAAAATTGCTGGTAAAGAAACTATTCCAGCAATAATAAAAGAATTTTCTGATCAAGAAATGATGGATATTGCGATTTTAGAAAATATTCAAAGAGAAGATTTAACTCCAATTGAGCTTGCGGAAGGATTTCAAAAATATATTGAAAACAGTGGTTTAACACAGGAAGAAGTAGCGGTAAGATTTGGAAAAAGTCGCTCTTATATAACTAATTTACTAGGACTTTTAACACTTCCTAAACAAGTTAGAGATATGATAAATAAGAAAGAATTAAGTGCAAGCCATGCTAGAGTATTATCAAAAATAGATGATAGAGATTTAATTATTACTTTGGCAAGTCAAGTTGTTAGAGATGGTTTATCTGTTCGTGAGTTAGAAAAATTATGTACTATGGAAACTTTACCAAAGAGAAAACCTATTAATAGGGTTAGAATAAGACCAATAGTTTATAATAGTTATGAAAATACATTAAGAGATAAACTTGGTTGTAAAGTTCAAGTAAGTAAAGATAAAATTACTATTCCTTTTGATAGTGATGGAGATTTGGCTAGAATTTTTGAGATACTAAATATAGATTTGGAAGATGAGTATTAATGGAAATATTTAAAAAATTAAATGATATAATTAAATCACCCAAGTTTTATGGACCAGTATTAATTATAATTTTTTCTTTAATAATTTATAATATTGTATCTGGTTTTATAAATAAGTTAACTATTAAAGGTAGAACTGAATTAGAGAAAAAGAAGAGAAAGACTATTGTTATTCTTTTTACAAATATTTTTAAATATATTATTGTTTTAATAGATATTTTGATGATTTTAGATATTTTTGGGGTAAACACGACATCTATACTTGCTGGTTTAGGTATTGCTGGTGTTGTTATTGGGTTGGCTCTTCAAGATGCTTTAAAAGATATTATAAGTGGTGTTAATATTATAATGGACAATTATTATATGGTTGGGGATTTAGTAAAGTATGGGGATTTTACTGGTTATATTGAGTCTTTAGGGCTTAAGAGTACTAAGATTACGGGGCTTAATAATAATACACTTACTGTTGCTAATAGAAATATAGATAAAGTTATTAATTATAGTCAAAAGAAGTTTTTCGTTTATATGACTATTCCAACTTGTTATGAATGTTCTTTTGAAGAATGTGAAAAGTCTATTAATAAGGCACTTGATAAGATGAAAAAGATAGATTATGTTATAGCGAGTGAGACTAAGTTTTTAGGTATTAATGAGTTTGCTTCTTCTTCTGTAAATTATTATGTACAAATAATGTGTGATGCTAGAATGCAGTATATGTGTAAGAGAGAATTTTTAAAGTTAATAAAAGAACAGTATGAAAAAGATAATATAAAGATACCATATGATCAAATTGAGGTGCATCATGGCAGTGATATATAATTTAAATGATAAAGTAATAATGAAAAAACCACATGCATGTGGTACGAATGAGTGGATTGTTACAAGGGTTGGGGTTGATATAAAAATAAAATGTATTAAGTGTAATAGGGAAATAATGCTTGATAGACTAGAATTTGAAAAAAAACTAAGGAGAATTATAAATGAAAAGGATTAAAAAAATGAGAAGAAAAATTGTAATGCATCCTGTATTAACCTTTTGTTTTTTAATACTTTTTACTATTATAATAAGCGGTATATTAACATTATTTAATGTAAGTACATTTTATTATAAAGTAAATAGTACTGGGGTATTTGTTAAGGAATTTATTAAGCCAGAAAATTTATTTAGTTTATCTGGTGTTAAGTATATATTTAGTAATGCGGTATCTAATTTTGCTTCATTTACACCATTATCAATGTTAATTATAACTTTACTTGGTTTTGGTATTATGGAAAAAAGTGGATTTTTAGATTCTTTATTTTATATTTTAACTAAGAAAACTAATAAAAAGATAGTAACTTTTACTTTATCTTTAATATGTATTTTAGCATCTATTGGAGGAGATTTATCTTATGTTGTTTTAATTCCACTTGCTGCTACTTTATTTAAGTATGGTAAAAGACATCCAAAAGCAGGTGTTATTTTAGCTTTTGCTAGTTTGTCATGTGGGTATGGAATTAATATTTTAATGAATAGTATTGATTCAGCATTATTAGAGTATACAAATTTAACTTCAGCCTTATTTAATACTGATTATGCGATTGGGACATTGAGTTTTGTTTTGATAATGTTAGTTGCAGCAGTTGTACTTGCGTATATTAATACAAATATAACAGAAAAAACAATTATTCCTAAACTAGGACATTATGAATTAATTGATGAAAAAGAAGATTATTTAACTAAGAGAGAAAAGAGAGGTTTATTAATTTCTTTATTTGCGGGCTCTATATATTTGTTAATATTTATTTATAATATTATTCCGAATGCACCTTTTGGTGGAAATTTACTTGATTATTCACAAAAGTTATATATTGATAAGTTATTTGGTTATAATTCGTTTTTTAATCAAGGGTTTGTATTTGTAGTAACATTATTATTCTTTATTTTAGGTCTTACTTATGGGCTTGGGTCTAAGAATATAAAAAATGCGAAAGAGATATTTGATAGTTTAAGTTATTCTTTAGATAAAATAGGTAAAGTTTTGGTTTTAATATTCTTTGCTTCTTCATTAATATTTATTTTTAAGAAGACTAATATTGGGACAATTGTAACGGCTTCTTTATCTAATTTAATAAATAATTCTGGGTTTACAGGTATACCTCTTATTTTATTAGTATTTTTAGCAAGTGCTTTAGCAACTATAGTTTTACCAAATAGTGTTTCTAAATGGTCAATACTTTCTGGTTCTACAGTTACAACTTTTATGAATGCAGGTTTAAGTCCAGCGTTTGCTCAGGTTGTATATAGAGCTGGAGAGTGTGTTACATATGGTTTAACACCTATAATGGCTTATTTTGTTATTTATTTAGCATTTATGATATTGTATGATAATAATGAAGAGGGAGATGGCTTATTTGGTAATATGAAATATATTTTGCCATATGCTGGATTAACTGCAGTAATGTGGATAATATTATTACTTGCATTTTATATTACAGGTATGCCACTAGGTATTGGAAGTACAGTTGGTTTATGATAATAAAAGGATATATTTTAACTTATTTGTATTTAGGGTTATTATTATTTATTACATATATTTTAAATAAGTATTTTAAAGTTAATGAAGTAGTAACTAGAAAATTAGTACATATTAATGTATCTTTTTGTTATGTAATTTTTTATAATTATTTGGGGACTAGTTATCATATTATGATACCGCCTTTAACATTTATTTTACTTAATTATTTATCTTATAAGAAGAATATTTTTAGGGGAATGGAAAATAATAAGGAAACATTAGGGACTGTCTTTTATCCGATTAGTGTTTTGATTATGGCAATTATTACGTATTTTGTGCCGGAGTTTTATCCTTATTTTGGTATTGGCTTATTTTGCATGGCTTTTGGAGATGGACTAGCACCTTTAATAGCTGGATATTTAAAAAGTATGAAAATATATAATAATAAGACTTTAGTTGGTTCTTTAACAGTTTTTATCGTTTCGATAATTGTGGTTATTTTATTTAATCATGTATTTACTTTAGGATTGGACGGGTTTTCAGTTATTTTTATTGGGATTGTTAGTTCTCTTTTAGAGTTAATTGGTATTAATGGATATGATAATTTATATTTGCCTTTAGGAGTATCATTATTTAGTTTTATTTTAGGGGTGATTTAAAATGTACTTAGCAGTGTTATTTCCGAGTATTTTAGCATTATTTGCATTATATAAAAATAAGCTTACAGCCTCTGCAATTGTTTTAGCGTGGTTATTAGGAATTATAGTTGCTTATTTAGGTGATTTATTTGCTTTTGCTGCTTTAGCACTTACCTTTATTTTAACTATAATAAGTGATAAGTTAAAGGTAAAAGATAGTAATATAAAAGAAGAAAAAAGAAATATTTGGCAAATAGTTTGTAATATTTTAGTGCCTACTTTATGTATTATAATTTATAAGATAAATGGTGATAATAATTTTTATTTACTATATTATATGGTAATATGTTCTAGTTTAGCAGATACTTTAGCATCTAGTATTGGGTCATTATCAAGTGGTAGTTCTTTTAATCCCATAAGTTTTAAAAGTATGAAAAAAGGAGAGTCAGGAGCAGTATCTATTTTAGGGCTTTTAGCATCTTTAAGCGCTGGTATTTTTGTAGGTTTACCATATATTATAAAGAATCATATATTTATTAATTATTTATATATCATTTTAGTGGGGTTTCTAGGTGCATATTTTGATAGTTTAATTGGGTATTTATGGCAAGGAAAGTTTGAATGCACTAAATGTCATTTGATTGTGGAAAGTAAAAGGCACTGCGGGAAGAGTACTAAATTAATAAAAGGATTTAGTTTTATAGATAATAATGTAGTTAATTTTTTAAATAATTTATTTGCACTTCTTTTAGGTTATATGTTAATTATGATTTAATGGTTTAGTTAAAATAATAGATTAATTATTGATAAGTGTTAACTATATATATTATATTATTTATATTAATTAAGTTTAAACGAAGAATTTAGACTTTTTTTATTTTGTTAACTATAAAAT
>CAVIQT010000006.1:0-2338 GCA_963645165.1 Phocaeicola vulgatus | reverse complement strand
CTTTTAGCATCATAACTTATATCTTTTATGAATTATTTGCTAGTTTATTAATTGGAAAATTAATGTGAGGTTAATATGAAACAAAGAATAATAAATATATTAAAAATAATCTTATTACTAATTTTATTCTTTAATATAGGAAGTATAGTATCATCATTTATAAATTTAATAGGAATAAATAATAACTCATTAAACTATAATGATATTACATATTTAGAATCCATATGTGATTGTATATTACTTATATCAGTAACTTGTTTATATAAAAATACTTTAAATGAAGACTATAAAAATTTAAAAACTAGCTTTAATATTAAAGAATTTCTTAAATACTTATGCTTATTTTTAGTAGTAAAAATTATAGGTGCGATAGTAACTAGCATCATAAGTATAATTATAGGTGTTGATTTAACAGTAAGCGAAAACCAAAATATCATTAATGTATTATCTGCATCATCACCTATTTTAATGCTTATCTCATCCGCATTTTTAGCCCCAATAGTAGAAGAAGGAATCTTCCGCCTAGGCTTTCGTAAAATAATAAAAAATGAATATCTATTTATCTTAATAAGTAGTTTAGTATTTGGTTTAATGCATATTTTTCCAACCACTTTGCCACTTACAGAAGCTTTAACTTATGGTATTATATATGTATCTATTGGTGCCACATTATCATGGACATATATTAAAACTAATAATATTTGGTATGTTATATTAATCCATGCTATAAATAATTTTTTAAGTATGATGGTGCTATTATAGTTAAATTTGAAATTATAAAGAAAAAAGTTTATAATAAAAAGAAATTTTGGTGATTTACATGAAAGAAGTATTAGAAAATTTATTAGGGTTTATTTATACCCTTAGTATGGGAGATTATTTCTTCTTTATAGGAACATTCCTACTTATAGTCTTATTTGTATATATCTTATATTTAATTAAATATAGTGAAGAAAAAGATGATTCTAAGATAAAAGATGACTTTGATATAGAATCAGCCTGTAAACAAATAGAAGAAGAATATAAAGGTGAAACCATAAAACTAACCAGTTATGAAGAAGAACAAGAAAAAACCGCTATTATCAGTTATGATGAACTAAAAAAAGCAAGCAAACAAAATAATATAAACTATGACGATACCTTTGAATATGAACTACCTAACTTATCAGTAAAAAAATTTGATTTAAACGCTAAGGAAAGTGCCTTTCCAAGTGAAAATAAATTAGAAGTAAAACTAATGAGTTACGATAAAGAAGAAGAATTTTTAAAAACATTAAAAGAATTACAAAGTAATCTAAATAGTTAGATGAAAGTAATTTTTTTTATTTAATTGACAATAAAACGTGTTATTGTTATTATACTAATGCACTTAAAGAAATAGAGGTTATAAAATTGAAAATATTTATAGAAACATTAGGTTGTAAAGTAAATACCTATGAATCAGAAGTAATAAAAAGTAATTTTTTAAATAATGGTTATATTGAAGCAAACTCCCTAGAAAACGCTGATGTTATTATTATTAATACTTGCTCAGTAACTAATCAAAGTGATGCTAAATCCCGTAAAGTTATTAGAAACGCTAAAAGAAGAAATGAAAATGCTATAATTGTTGTCTGTGGTTGTTCAAGTCAAAACCATAAGGAAGAATTAATCCCTTTAGATATTGATATCCTTATTGGTAATAAAGATAAAACTAAAATAGTAGATATGGTTAATGAATATACAAAAACTCATCAAAAAATAGTTAAGTTTTATGACATGAATAATACTGACTTTGAAAACATGATAATAAAAAATTACGCTGATCGCACTAGAGCATTTGTTAAAATCCAAGATGGCTGTAATAACTACTGTACTTACTGTATTATTCCATACTTAAGAGGAACTATCCGTAATAAAGACTTTAATGATGCCATAGAAGAAATAAATGACTTAGTAGATAGTGGCTTTAAAGAAATAGTTTTAACTGGTATCCATACTGGAAGCTATCCAGAATTTACTAAACTAATACAAGAAATATCTAAAATAGATAAACTAGAAAGAATTAGAATAAGCAGTATAGAAATAACTGAATTAGATGATAAATTCTTAGAAGAATTAAAAAATAACCATAAAATATGTAATCACTTACATATACCAATTCAAAGTGGGGCTGATAATGTACTAAAAGCCATGAATAGAAAATATGATATAAATAAATATAAAGAAATCATAAATAAAATAAGAAAAATAAGGCCAGATATTAATATAACAACAGATTTAATAGTCGGCTTTCCTAGTGAAACTAATAAAGAGTTTGAAGAAACTATTAATAATGTAAAAGATATTAAATTTGGTA
>CAVIQT010000005.1:0-6188 GCA_963645165.1 Phocaeicola vulgatus | reverse complement strand
ATCATAGTCTTATGTTTAATTTTTTTAAATACTCTTTTCTTAATAAAATCTATTGGTAAAAAAATAACTAATAATATGGAAAATATTTCTATAAAAGTAATAAGTGATGTAATGACCAATATTGTAAATGCTAATATAAAAAGTGAAATATTTCATAAATATAATATCAATGATTTAATTACTATTAATAAAAATGAAAATAAAGTTGAAAGTATCAATTATAATCTAGAAAATGCTTATAATCTATTAATAGAAATAAAAAAATCTATCATGAAAAACGTATCAGATACTAAAGAATTAGACTACTTTACAGCTAGATTTGATAATAGTAAAATCTACTTAAAAATTCCCATATATAACTATAGTAATAACTTACTTTTATCAAATATAGGTCCTAAAATAGAAACTAGAATATCTATATTACAAAGTATAAGTGGTAATATGAAAACTAAAGTAAAAACCTATGGAATAAATTCTCTCCAAGTAGAACTATATATAAACTTCACTATTGAAAGCTCTATAGTTATTCCCTTTAAAGAAAAAGACTTAGTAAATAGTTACGATGTCTTACTAGCATCCAAAATTATTCAAGGAGAAATACCTTCACTTTATAATGGATTACTTGAAAAAAATAGCAATTTAATTAATATAAACTAGTAGAATTTTAGTAAGTAGTGTGCTATTATTAAACTAGGAGGATTCTTATGGAAGTATTTATAAATAGTACCATTACTAATGGCATAAATAGTTTTTTAGAAAAAGATGCTTCCAAAATAGATGGGGCACATACCTTTGAAAATAAAGTTATATTAATATTAACTAAAATATATAGTGAACCAGATATTATTAATCCTTTTAAATTAAAAAACGAAAAAAAATTTAAAGAAAATCTAGGTATTTATGGATTATCTGAAAATGAAATAGATAGATTTATTTCTCTTATGAATATCTATGGAATATGGCTTAACAGTAACAGAACTAATAAAAATAATATACTTGAAGATATTTGTTTATTATTAATTAAAATGATAATGCTTAAAAATAGATTTATTAGTATCTCTAATGAAGAACTAAAACTTTATGATGAAATTTTTAATTTAATGAATAATAAAATTAGAATGATTGCTCAAATGTCTTCAGTAAATCCTAATAAGGTAAGTGATATTTGGCAAAGAAAAAGAATCCATATTATAAAAAATAATACTGCTATGTATTTAACTATAATTGAACCTAAATTACTTAGTAGTGAAATATATAAAAAATATGGAGTTAGTATTAATGAAGTTAAACAGTTATCTAATAATGCCATAGATGAAATAAATAAACAAATTCTAATGGAAGAAAATAGTACTAGTACCCATGGTGGTAGAGTAAAAGAAAAACCACTACAATTAGTTTTAACTAGTGGTAATGGCTTTGTTGATATGATAGTTTTACTTAGTATTATGTGTACAGAAATAATGATTGGAATAATTATAACAGTAACACTGATGGGGTGATAAGATGAAAAAGATTATTATAAATGATAAAGAATATGAAATAATTAAAGATTATAGAGATGCCTTTGATGAAACAGAAGTTAAAAATAAATTAACTGAATACTTTGATAATTATGATTTTATAGCAGGTGACTGGGCTTATGGAAAATTAAGATTAAAAGGCTTCTATGATGAAAAAAATAAAAAAGCAACCAAAATAAATAATGTAAAATATTTTGAAGATTATATAAAAAATAACTGTGCTACTAATTGTAAACACTTTTTAATCAAAAAAATTAATTGATATATAAGCGAAGTTATGGTAGTATTAATAATAGGATAGTGAGGTTACTATGGTAGAATTTAAAAAAGACAATGGCGAAGTATTCGAAGCAGAATTAATTAGTTATTTTGAATTAGTTAATACCGGAAAAAAATATGTTTTTTACACATCACATGAACAAGTAGAAAATGGCTTAATAAAAATGTATGTTTCTGAAGTTAACGCTGATGGTCAAACTATATCAGCTGATATGACTAATGAAGAATGGACAAATATCAAAACAATTATGAAATCAATGCTAAAAGGCATTAAAGATGACAATATTAAATACTTATCTTGGGAGGTAAAATAGGATGGCAAAAACAATCGCACTTACAAAAGAACAACTTGATACTATATCAAATGTTTTTAAAACTGCAATAACTTTTGTAAAAAGTGGATCAGATGTTATAAAAGATGTAACCTCCAATGTAAATGGAACTGCATATGAAGGAAAACATGAAACAAATGCATCCCTTGAAACTAAACTAGATAATATCATGGGTGCCTCTGATAAAGTAGAAGTAAATAACGCTGATGTTTTAAGAAGCATGACTGATACACCAGATATATCTCATGTTGTAAACCCTAATGAAATGAATATAACTCCATCAGGCGCTGACCTAGTTTATGATACAGTAACTAATCCTGTAGAAGGAACTCCTGATTTAATGGGAGTAGTAAATAGGGCAGATATACAAAACTCTGGTACATTTAAATATGAAAATATGAGTATTGATGAACTTCTAATTGAAACAACTAGATTACGTAGTCGTCTAGTAGAATTAAGAGCACAAAATAATGATTTAGAAAACCAAATAGGTAATATTTTAAATAAAATAAATATTAATATGAAATATGATTCTAGTTATGATTTTACTCTTGATGAAAAGGAAATAGATGATTTAGCAAATAAAAAATTACTAAACTCAACAACTATTGAAGTGCTAGATAGTGAAATTACAGTAATAAATAATGTTATTAAACAAAACTGTCAGAAAAAAGAAAAAACTAACGCAAAAAGTTTAGACATTCCCTTTGGTGAATATAAAAAAACAGAAATAAACTCTAATATACCACTTGGTGAAGAACCAGTTATTCAAAATAATCAAATCGAAGGTCAAACAAAAATGATGGGATTCTAAGTATAATACTTAGGATTTTTTCATATAAACTAATATGGAAAATATTTTAGAATTTTATTATGATATTACTAATTTAAAAATAGAAAAATATAAAGACTATTATATAATTAAAGACTTATTTGCTACATACTTACTAGAAGAATTACTATATGCTAAGGAAACATTAAAAAAGAATATAGATATTTTAAATACTACTGATATTTTATACCACTTACTTATTTTAACCAAAGATGGTAACATGACATTTAATTATGATAATAAAGAATATGTTCTTTTAAAAATAAGAGAAGATATAAATAAAAAAGTTAATATATTTGACTTTAATAAATATAAAGTGCCCGGTTCTTTTAACTGGGGAAAACTTTGGAGTGAAAGAATAGACTACTACGAAACCCAAGTAGAAGAAGTAATAAAAGATGAAAGTATAAAATATAGTTTACAATACTATATTGGCTTATCAGAAAACGCTATAAGTATGTATAATGATTTAAGTAATTTATACGATAATGATCTAATTACTTTTACTTTATCCCATCATCACTTAGAAGTCCCTTTAAATGTAATTGATTTTTATGATCCAGTTAATATATTTATAGATAACTCCGTAAGAGACATATCTGAATATATAAAAAATATTTTCTTTGAAGAAAACCTAACTAATTATGAAATACTTACATTAATAGATAATATTAACTTTACTGAAGTAAGCGCTAATTACTTCTTAGTAAGACTAATATATCCTACATACTTTTTTAAAGTATATGATGACTATATAGAAAGTAAAAACTTAGACAAAAAGATATTTCTAATAATTAAAAAAAGTCCTGAATATGAACTACTATTAAAACAAATATATTCTAGACTTATAACTAAATATAGTATTAAAATAAACGCTTGGATATTTAAATCTCTACATTAATAACTTCTTTAACTTCCGGTATTTTTTCTTGCAAAGCTTTAAGTAATCCCTCTTTTAAAGTATCATCTTGATATATACAGTAACTACAAGCACCAGTTAACTTAACAAATACAGTACCATTATCATACTTAATAAATTCAATATTACCACCTTCACTATTTAAATAAGGTTTTAAATCATTAATTACTTCAATTATTTTTTCTTCCATTTTCTCATCACTTCTTAATTATAACAAAGCATTTAGTATTTAACAATAATTGTGTTATAATTTTTATAAGGAGTCATTTATGTATAAAATAGGAAATATTATTGAAGTTAAAGTTACTGGTATTGAACCATATGGAATTTTTGTTTCTGCCGAAAATAATTATTCTGGATTAATTCACATTTCAGAAGTAGATAATAATTTTGTTAGAGATATTCACAAATATGTAAGTATAGGTGATACTATTTATACAAATATAGTAAGTATTGATAAAGAAAATAAACATTTATGTTTATCTATTAAAAATATGAATTATTCAAACAATAATGGTAATACTAAAAAAATTAAAGAAAGTATAAGTGGATTTTTACCTCTATATAATAAATTACCCCAGTGGCTTAATGATAAACTAGAAGAAATAAAAATAAAAAAAGGAAGTTAAACTTCCTTTTATTTTTCAAATGGTGTCCTGTATGCGACTTGAACGCATGACCCTTTGATTAAAAGTCAAATGCTCTACCGACTGAGCTAACAGGACGTAAAATTGGCTGCCCCGGGGGGATTCGAACCACCGAAATGTCAGAGTCAAAGTCTGATGCCTTACCGCTTGGCTACGAGGCAATCAAAGTGGTGGAGGGACATAGATTTGAACTATGGAACCCGAAGGAACAGATTTACAGTCTGCCGCGTTTGACCACTTCGCTATCCCTCCAAAAGTGGTGCCGACAGAGGGAGTCGAACCCCCAACCTACTGATTACAAGTCAGTTGCGCTGCCAGTTACGCTATGTCGGCATAAAAATGGTGGGCGATGTAGGACTCGAACCTACGACCCCCTGCTTGTAAGGCAGGTGCTCTAACCAACTGAGCTAATCGCCCATATAAATGGGTATAATTTTTAAATGGTGCCCGAGGCCGGACTTGAACCGGCACGAGTTATTATGCTCGCAGGATTTTAAGTCCTGTGCGTCTACCTATTCCGCCACTCGGGCAGGCACTTGTGTCTTAATGAATTAAGACTAGTTCAGTATATCAATTTTTTTATGGTTAATCAATACTTTTTTAATTTTTTGTGCTCATTTTATGAAAAAAGAGTTCTTAACTAGTACCATTTTCAAAAAAATTGAAAAAAATTGGCCTTTTTATTGACTAGAATTTTAAATATATGTTATAATCATTTTGTTCCTATGAAGGAAACGGAGAAATACCCAAGTCTGGTTGAAGGGACTGGTCTTGAAAACCAGGAGGTCGGCAACGGCGCAGGGGTTCGAATCCCTTTTTCTCCGCCATAAGTTATCGCGGGATAGAGCAGTCTGGTAGCTCGCAAGGCTCATAACCTTGAGGCCGTAGGTTCAAATCCTGCTCCCGCAACCATGGTTCGTTAGTCTAGAGGCCTATGACGTCTGCCTGTCACGCAGAAGATCACGGGTTCAAATCCCGTACGAACCGCCATTTTGGCTTCATAGCTCAGTCGGTAGAGCAGAGGACTGAAAATCCTTGTGTCGCTGGTTCAATTCCCGCTGAAGCCACCATTTAAAAATAAGTCCCTCTAATATGGGATTTTTTTATGACTAAAATTTCCTAAAATATTTTCCCAAAATAAAAAACACCTCAAAAGTGTTTAAATAAATAAATTTTCTTTATATTTTATTTTATACTCTGACAATAATAATCCTAAAGTATTATCATCTTCATAAATATACTCATAACTATTACTATAATTATTATTAAATGGTTTAGCATCAGATGGCATTTCAAACTTAATATATTTATTATTTTTAAATATTACATTAACTTCAATAACATCATACTTACTTTTAATTCTTTTAATTTTTTCACTAGCTGCCATTAACTTACTTAATTTAATCATAAAAAAGTTAGCATATAACTTATTTTTTATAATAGTTGGTTCGTAAGGAATTTCTTCTCCATCATTATTTATATTAGCAATATATAAATCATTAAAATCTTTGTTACTAAAGATAACTTTATCGCCATTATTAAAAATAAGTTTTATTGATTCTATATTGTTCATCTAACATCTCCATTTTAATTGTATCAAAAGATTTACAAAATTTCAAAATTTAACCTTAATTTTTTAATAATTTTTATTAATTTTTA
>CAVIQT010000004.1:0-25801 GCA_963645165.1 Phocaeicola vulgatus | reverse complement strand
CTATAATATTAAAGAAGTTAACTATAATATAGATAATTACTCTTACAAAAATTATAATATTTAAAAATTATAAATAACTAATTATTTTATTACAAGTCATCTTACAGTCATTAATATATTCTTCATCATACGCTGCTGATGTAAAATATAATAACTTTTCAACGGTATCAATATATAAAACTTTACATACTATTTCAAAATCAAAATTAAAAAGCTCCGAAACTTTTAAAATAATATCTTTTAGTTCTAACTTATTATCACTTCTATTAAATTCAGCCCTAATAATTTGTGGTAATTCAAATACCCTATAACCATACACTCCATGAGGATCAATAACTCTAAAATTATTACCATCATATAAGATATTTTTATAATGTAAATCTCTATGTAAAATGCACCCCTCTAACTTACAATTTTCTATATCTTTATAAAATATATTAGCCTTATCAAGCATTAACTTACTATCACTATCTAACTTACTTATTATATTAACATTACTAGCCTTATTACAAAAAGAAACATAATACTTCTTACATACATCACTTACTTCACTTAAATAAATATCGTCAAAAATTATTTTAGCCATTCTTAATCTATAATTAATATCACCATAATTACTTAAAGAATCACCCGGTTTAATTCTCTCTAAAATAATAATTCTATCTTCATAATTATAATAAAACATCCTAACCATATACTTTGAATTACAATTCTTAATAAAATTAATCTCATCTCTAGCGCCATCAAGAGACTTACAAAATTTAATAATTACATCACCAAAAATAGAAGTAGCATAAAAAACAAAATTTATAGATAATTTAGGTACTATTTCAATATTTCTTAAATCAAATTTATCAATATACTTTTTTATTAACCCTTGAAGTTCATCAAGCCATAACTTTCCATTATCATTAATAATCTTACTTTTATAATCTATTGGTATTTCCATAACCTAACACTTTCTTTCTTATTTTAAATATATAACAAAAAGAAATCCATCCTAAAATAGATCCCCTTTTAACATTTATTTCACTTTCCACTCAAATTTTTTTACTCTTAAATTTTTTACAGAAAAATAGGACTCTATCCTAAAATAGACCCCTTACAAAAATGATTTAACATTTTTTCATTGCATAGAGAATATATCACAAATATTTTTCTATGTCAAACTAACAATAATTTATAATATATTCATCAAAAACAATATTATTATTTTTTTAATTTTATTCTTAAAACAGGCACTTTACAATATTTTAAGCAAATTACTTTCTATCCCCAGATTTAATAGCGGCTTGCGCAGCAGCTAAACGTGCAATTGGAACTCTAAATGGTGAACAAGAAACATAAGTAAGTCCAATATTATGACAGAACTCTACACTTGATGGATCTCCACCATGTTCTCCGCAAATACCAAGTTTAATATCAGCCCTTGTAGCTTTGCCTTTTTCTACTGCCATCTTAACTAATTGTCCTACACCTTCTTGATCTAATTTAGCAAATGGATCTTGTTCATAAATTTTCTTTTCATAATAAGAATTTAAGAACTTACCAGCATCATCTCTTGAAAAACCAAATGTCATCTGTGTTAAATCATTAGTACCAAATGAGAAGAACTCTGCTTCCTTAGCAATTTTATCAGCAGTTAATGCTGCTCTTGGTATTTCAATCATTGTACCAATATGATAATTCATACTAGAACCCTTTTCTTTTTTAACAAGTTCCGCAGTTTCTAATACCACATCTTTAACATACTTTAACTCTTTAACATCTCCAACAAGCGGAATCATAATTTCTGGTACAATATCAACCCCCTCTTCTTCAGACACTTCAATAGCTGCTTCCATCAAAGCTCTCGTTTGCATTCTAGCAATTTCTGGATAAGTTACTACCAAACGGCATCCACGATGTCCCATCATTGGATTAAACTCATGTAATTCATTACATACATCAATAATATGCTCAACCGTAATACCCATTGAAGAAGCAAGTTCAGCCATTTCACTTTCAGTTTTTGGAATAAACTCATGAAGTGGTGGATCAATATAACGAACAGTCATTGGTAATCCCTTTAATTCCTTATACATTTCTTTAAAATCATTCTTTTGATATGGAATTAATAAATTTAAATACTTCTCTCTATCTTCAACAGTTTCAGATAAAATCATTCTTCTTAAATTAAATATTCTCTCTTCATCAAAGAACATATGCTCAGTTCTACATAAACCAATACCTTCTGCTCCAAGTTCAATAGCTTTCTTAGTATCTTTTGGAGTATCCGCATTAGTTCTAACACCTAATTTACGATATTTATCAGCCCATGCCATAACACGCCCAAATTCACCCGCAATAGTAGCATCAACTGTTTTAATTTCACCATCATAAATATTACCAGTTGTCCCATCAATAGAAATTACATCACCTTCATGATAAACTTTACCTTTTAAAGTAAATTCTTTTTTAGCCTCATTCATAATGATATCACCACAACCAGATACGCAGCAAGAACCCATCCCACGAGCAACTACTGCCGCATGACTAGTCATACCACCACGAACAGTTAAAATACCTTGAGCAGCTTTCATACCTGTAATATCTTCAGGACTAGTTTCAAGTCTAACTAAAACAACCTTTTCTCCTTTTCCGCCAGTACCATAAGTAACCGCATCCTCTGCTGTAAAAACAATCTTACCACAAGCAGCCCCTGGTGATGCTCCTAAACCTTTTCCAATTGGGCTAGCTGCCTTTAAAGCAACACTATCAAACTGAGGATGTAATAATGTATCTAAATTTCTTGGATCAATCATCAGTACAGCCTCTTCTTCACTACGCATACCTTCATCAACTAAATCACAAGCAATTTTTAAAGCTGCCTGTGCAGTTCTTTTACCATTTCTTGTTTGAAGCATAAATAACTTACCATGCTCTACCGTAAACTCCATATCTTGCATATCACGATAATGATTCTCTAAAGTAACACATACCTTTTTAAACTCTTCAAAAGCATCTGGAAACTTACTAGCCATCTCAGATATCTTCATTGGTGTTCTAACTCCAGCAACAACATCTTCACCCTGGGCATTTGTTAAAAATTCCCCAAACAAACCTTTTTCCCCAGTAGCCGGATCCCTTGTAAATGCAACACCAGTTCCGCAGTCATCTCCCATATTACCAAAAGCCATTGATTGAACATTAACAGCAGTTCCCCAAGAATATGGAATATCATTATCCCTACGATAAACATTCGCACGAGGATTATCCCAAGATCTAAATACAGCCTTAATAGCGCCCATTAATTGCTCTCTAGGATCATCTGGAAAATCTTTCCCAATTTTAGATTTATACTCTTCCTTAAACTCTTTAGCAAGCTCTTTTAAATCATCAGCCGTAAGTTCAACATCTAACTTAATATTTTTATCTTCCTTCATCTTATCTATTAGTTGTTCAAAGTATTTCTTACCAACTTCCATAACAACATCAGAATACATCTGAATAAATCTTCTATAACAATCCCAAGCCCATCTAGGATTATTACTCTTTTTAGAAAGAACATCCACTACTTCTTCATTTAATCCTAAATTAAGAATAGTATCCATCATACCAGGCATACTTGCTCTAGCGCCACTTCTTACAGAGACTAATAAAGGATTTTCCTTATCACCAAACCTTTTACCAGTAATCTCTTCTAACTTAGAAATATTTTCATCTATTTCTCTTTCAATTTCTTCACTAATTACTCTTCCATCTTCATAATACTTAGTACATGCTTCCGTAGTAATAGTAAACCCTTGCGGAACCGGTAAACCAATATTAGTCATCTCCGCTAAATTAGCCCCCTTACCACCTAAAAGATTACGCATACTTGCATTACCTTCACTAAATAAATAAACAAACTTTGTCATGTTAATCACTTTCCTTTTCTATAAATGTTAATTTATCTATATAATAATTATTATCCTTTTTATTGATAATAAGTATTGCTTCCTTTACAAATATATCACTAGTATAATCAGTATAATCACTTCCGCATATTATTGCGTTATAATCAATAACTCCTAACTTAATATAAATACTATCATTTTCACTCTTTACCTTATATGCCTTAAAACAATAATTATAATTAGGATCTACTTCATAATAATAACTATCATCCTTTAAATAACTATTTAAAACATCACTAGAAATATTACGATTAAAAAACTTATTAGACACTTCATCAATCATCTCTTTAGTTATATTACTACCACTTTCTTCATACACATAACTATAAACAAACTTAAATAAAGTATCATCATCACGAAGTACATCTTCACCTACATTATCAATATACTTTGTTAAAGAATTATTAATTGCCGTAAAAAAAGGTTTATTAGATATATTTTTATTATATTTAATCTTATCAATAGAAGTTAATTTAACATAATTATCCTTATCTTCGCTTTGCTCAGGTTCATCTGGAATATCATAACCATATTTATCAGTTGTAAAAACATAATTAACAAGTGATAAAATAACTATTGAACATATTACTATAAGAACTCCAATAATAATTTTACTTAATAATACTATATCTTTATCATCCTTCATAATAAATCAATCCTAACAAAAAAATTATATCAAAAATTACATTTATATACTACTATTTTTTTGCCCTAGGATGAGCACTTAAGTAAACTTTACGCACCTCTTCATTAGTTAAATGAGTATATATTCCCGTCGTACTTAAAGATGCATGTCCAAGAAGTTCCTGCACACTTTTTATATTACATCCCTCATTAAGTAACATCGTTGCAAAAGTATGTCTAAACGTATGAGGAGTTACCTTAGAATGAATAGATGCTTTTCTAACAATATTTTCTATAATTAAACGTACTCCCCTAGAAGTTAAAGGACTACCATTATTATTAATAAATAAATAATCACTTATCCTTTCACTTAAAAGTATACCTCTACTATTATGTAAATAATTATCTAAAGCATCACTTGCATAAGAACCATAAAAAACTACTCTTTCTTTACTACCCTTACCCTTTACTTTAATTTCCCTATTACTAAAATTTATATCACTTATTTTAACACTAGATAGTTCACTAACACGCATCCCAGTTGCAAGTAAAAGCTCTAATATTAAACGGTTTCTTATATCTAAAGGACTATCAGTTAAAGTATTAATCATCTCTAAATATTCATTATACTTAAAATAATTAGGTAACCTCTTATCAGTTTTTAAATTACTAACTAAATTAAAAGGATTACTAGTAATTATCTTCTCTTTCTCTAAATAATGATAAAAACTTCTAAGTGTACTAATAATGCGATTAATAGATGTACTCTTATACCCAGACTTTTGTAAACTTATAATAAAATTACTAACATCTTCATATTTAATCTTTAAATAATTCTTATGATTAATTCTTAAAAACTCCTCAAAACGATATAAATCTATTTCATAATTTACTTCCGTATTATTAGAATATTTTTTCTCATAAGTAATATAATCTAAAAACTCATTTATTATATCTTTCATACCTATCACCATACTATTATACCACTAATAAAAAACTAGGTAATTATTACCTAATTTATATATCTAAAGTCAATATTATCCTGTTTTTTATTTTTCTTACTCTTTTTATTAGATTTTATTTTCTTAGTTTTCTTTACTTTCTTATCAAATTTATGTTTCTTCATTCCTACTACAAAATAAACAATTAAACAAAATATAATAACACAAGCAGCAATTAAATAATTTTTATACTCTTCAATTAAAGTTTGTTTTTCAATTAAAATAGTATACTCACTAGTATTAGACTCATTATCAAACACCGTAATTACTATTTTACCACCATCTTTAATATCCTTATTACCATTAATTATATAAGATGCATCATCATCTGATGTTTGAATATTTAAATCTAACCTACTAGTTTTATGACTAACCTTTAAATTATAATTAAATACTTCTGGTTTAAAATTAAGTTCATAACCATCTATAGTAAGTTCTTTTAAAAGAGTTTTTGATACTACATTATTAATACCAATATTAATATTAATAGTATAAATAGTTTGCTTATTATTTTTAGAAAGTATTACACTAACAACATTATTACCAATTACATAAGATTCTGGTGCAACTACATCAATCTTAACATCTTTATCTAAAGAAGTACCTTCTACCATATAAGTATCTATTACATCATAATTTAATGTATATTCCGTTTTAAATTTACTAAAATCAGAAATAGAATTACCATTTATAGTAAGAGTATCTAAATAAAGCATATCCTCATCAGACTCTTTAAAACAAGCATAAATAGTTTCATCCTTAGATAAAGTATACTTATCTTTTATACCTACAAGACAATTATTTTCATTTGACCAACCATTAAAAATATAACCATCCTTAATAGGAGTACTTAAACTAGTTAAATCTATATCACACGTATCACTTTGATTAGTATCACATGATAAACTTACATTATCATTTACCCCATCAATTACCTTTAAAGTATATTTATAACTAGTAACAGTAGTAGTGCTAGTAGTAGATGAAGTTGTACCACTAGACTTACCCTTTAATATAGTAATAGTTCTCTTTAAAGAATCTTGATTAGTATAAGATGTATCAGAAGAAGTATATTTAAACTTTATATTATCTAAAGAAATACTATACTTAGTATCAGTATCAATAACCGGAGCAGTTATAGTAATAATACCAACAACTCTGCTATGTAAACCACTTCCTTCAAAAACCAAACTATTATTATTTTTATTTAAAGTATAATTATCACCTGCTAAACCACTTTTATATGAAAAACCCTCTGGTAATACCAAATCAGCAGTAAATATTGAGCAGTACTCCGGTCCAAAAATAGTACAAGTAAACTCAGCACCTGACCTAATCTTAGTAGTTGGGCAAGTTAAACCAATATTATCTGCTTTTACACTTATAGGAACTAAAAATAATACTAATAATAAATACTTTAAATGTTTCATAGACACTTTCCTTATCATAATAAAATTTTAGCACAGGAAATCAAAAAAAACAATATAACTAAATAAAAAAACAGAGATACTTCTCTGTAATTTTCTAATGGTAGCGGCGGAGAGATTTGAACTCCCGACCTGCCGGGTATGAACCGGATGCTCTAGCCAACTGAGCTACACCGCCATAAAACTCTTAACAAAAATATATTATCAAATATTATACTCATTATCAAGAGTTTTTTATACTTTTAATTACTTTCTGCTTCTTCACTTACTACTTCTGTCGCATTATCACTTGTAACATAAAGGGTATTATCATCATCAAAAGTATATTTAATACTAAAACCAATAACATACTCATATTTATTATAAATAACTAAAATCTCTTTACTTTTTACCGTTTTATCAAAAGAATATTCCTTATTAGTTACCTCAGATAAAGTCTTTTCATATACGCTTTCATCTGGATTTAATGCCGTATCAAGTTTTAATGTATAACTATTATTCCATTTATCATCATTAGCAGAATTATGATCATAAGTAAGTTCTTTAGTCTTGATACTTTCTAAACTATTATCTTTAGATACAATTAAATTAACATCTTTAACTACTTCATTACCCTCATTATCACTTATAACAATTTTAATACTATAAGTTCCCTCTTCTTCATTTAACTTTTCATCACTTGGCTTTTTATACTTTACATTACAAGGAAGAGATAAATCATCACACATAGTTAAAAACTCATTAGGATTAAAAGATTCATTAACCCCCACAGTTAAATCATTTACTTGAACAACCGGTGCTGTAGTATCTTTAACATAAACTTTTCCTTTAAGTTCCTTATTACTAGATATAACTTTATATGAATACTCTCCAGTACTATTAGTATTATTACTTTCATCAACACTAATATTTGAAACATCTAAAGTATATTTATCAATATTATTTCCCTCAATATAATCATTAATATCATTTGATACTGGACTACCTAACTCAATTGTTACAGTTTTAAGTTTAATCGCATTTGCTTTATAATAATGAAAATAAGAATATATTCCAAACCCAACTAATAAAATTAAAAAAACTATTGTAAATACTATTTTTAAAGAATTAGTCTCTTCAATATAAAAATCTTGATCCATTAAATCCACCTCGCAAAATAAATATTTCTAGTATAACCCATTTCATAATTATCAAATAATTCAAATATCTTTTCTACTAAAGCAGTTATAATATTATCATTTTCACTTATCTTTATAGATAATAAATCTCTTCTCATTTCCTTTCTAAAATAATAATCCTCTAAATATTTATTTAGAATTTCATCTATTTTTTGAACTTTTTTTATCTCTAAAGATATATCTGGATCAATACTAAAAATAAACTCTTTATATAATTCAATAAATTTAGCTGTTATTTTATCATCTTCAGAAAACTCAAAATTAATTATCTTATAAAAATTAGGACAATGAGTTAGAATTAATTTATTCTTCTTCACCTATCTTCACTTTCCTATCTAAAAAAATTATAACATAATTAAAAAATGAGTACAATACGCTTGTACTAAGTAAACTTAATTATTAATCTATTTTAGTTCCACAATTTGGACAAAATTTATCTTCATTATCCATATTAAATTTACAATTAGGGCACTTCTTATTATTACTTGTAACCCTTTTATATTTATTATTAACATCTCTATTATCATTAAATGGTCCATAAGATGATACATTAATATTACTATATTCACTCATACCAAAGCCTAAAATTGGATAGAAGATAAATGGTAAAATAGTTAAACCAATCCCATATGATACAGGATCTTTCCCAAACTTCTTAGCTAAATTATAATTAGCACAAAAACTAGCACCTAAACTAGCTATACCAGCAACTGGTGATAATATAGATAATAATAAAACATTACAAATAATTACTGCATTAATAATAAGAAAAAACCACCACTCTAAACCAGCAATCTCACATAATACATAATCATTATAAAATGGAATTATCGCTTCCCATCCTTGTTTACCACATTTTTTATACACTTTCCATTTTCCAATAATAGTTAAAATAAGACCTACTACAAAAATAATACAAAAGAAAATAAAAAATATTCCTAATATTGCCACTAAAACTCCTAAAACAGCCGTTAAACTCATATACATCAACCTCTTTCTTTAATACCTATGAAAAAAAGTTAGTTTTCCTTATCTTCACTAACTTTAATAACTTCTTTACCCTTATAAAAACCACAATTTGGACAAGCACGATGAGGTCTAATTGCTTCTTTACAATTTGGACAAGTTACTAATCCAGCGGCAACTTTTTTTAAATGAGTACGACGCATTCTTTTTTTAGTTTTACTAGTTCTTCTAAAAGGAACTGCCATAAGTAATCACTCCTTCCGTATCTAAGTTAAATTTCTTCCTTTAACTCCCAACCTTCGCCTTGAAGATTTTCTATTTTAACTCCCTCTTTTACAACTCTCATGGGAATTTCCAAGACAATATTTTCCCATAAAACATCTAATAAATCAAGATAAAATTCGTCATTTACTATGTTTTCATCTATTTCCTCTTCAAAAGAAGTACTAAAAGGAACCTCTACATCTTCAAAACTAATTTGACAAGGAATAATAAATTTTCCCTCTAAAGTTAAATTTAATTCAATATTTCTTTCATAATTAATAGAAGCAGTTCCCATAACATGAACTTTATCCATAGATTTAACACCCATTTTTTCATAATACTCTTTAGGTATTAAAACTAAATTATCAAGATCTAACTTATTTAAAGCATATAACTTTCTTAAATCTAATTTCATAATTACATCATTTTATTCATTTGATTCATTAGCTGTTTTACTTGTTTAGAACTTGGTTTTCTACCCATCCCACTCATTAATGCTTCAATCATTTTTTCATTAATTGGTGGATTCTTCTTTAAATATTTTTGCATATAATATTTGCATAAGAAAAAGCCAATAATCGCACCTATAACAATACCAATAACTACCATTAATATATCATGCCACATATATATCACTCCCTAAATAACATTATACACTAAACTATTATGCATTAACAACCCTTAAATTTTTTAAACTAGAAAGCCAAAAATAATCTTCACTATCAAAATCAATAATAAATAAATTAGGAATACTTATAAGCTCCTTAAAAAAAGAAGAATTATTAACATTACTCTTTAAAACCATATAAGAATTATAAATAGTTAACTTACTAACCTCATCAGTATAATAATTAGTATACTGATGAATATTATTATAAATACTATAACCATCTAACTTATTCATTTTATTATATAAAGAATAATTTACTATCTTAGGATTAAAACTTTCTGTAAAAGAAAAATACTCATTATATAAATACTTAATATTATCCTTAGTACTCATTCTAATACTTAAATAAGCACTATAAAGATTAAAAGGAATACTCTTAGTAAGATTATAATACTCTTTATTAACTTTAAAAATATAAAAAGTTCGCATGCTTAATCACCCGAACTTATTATATAAATTAAATAATAAAATATTTGTCGAATTATGATTATTTCTTAGTTGTTGTAGTTGTTTTCTTTGTTGTAGTCTTTTTAGTTGTAGTTTTCTTTGTAGTCTTTTCTTCTTTAGTTTCTTCTTTTTCCCAAATAGCAGTTAACTCAGTATCTTTAGTAATTTCTGTATCAAAATTAAAAGTATTACCATTAACTTGCCACTCTTTAAATATATATCCATCTTTAGTAGGATCTTCTGGTTTAGTTACTGTAGAATTTTTCTTAACTTTTTGTACTTCAATACTTGTACCACCATCAGTGTTAAATGTAACATTATATTTAGGAGTACTAAAAAATAATGAATAAACAAATAAACAAGTTAAAATAATAGTTACAACTAATATAGCTATATTCTTCTTTTGCATATACCCTCCTTTTAAACATTATAGCACGCCATTTAAGTAATTGTATATAAAATTAAGATTCTTCATATATAAGTATATTATCTGCATAAAATTCACCTGTGCCACAATAATAACCATATACATAAAGATTAAACGATTTTTGATTCCAATCACTATCAAGCGTAATTGTTACTTTATTAGTTGTCCATTTATTAATTGTAGGATAAAAATTTTTAGTACCACTATAGAAATTTACAGTAGTATTACTATTTTTAGCATAATAAAGGCCTACACTTGCACAAGCTCTTCCACTTATTCCATAGGTATCAATACTAATGGTATATTTCTTGCCAGGCGTAAACTTACTAGGATCTAAAGATTGATATATACCGAGCCATCTTGTTGCTGAAATTTTACCAGTAGCACCAACGGTTTTACCGTCTGAAATATCATTAATTGTTTTAGAAGTATAATCTTCATTAGTTTTAAAACGAAAAATATTATTACCATCTATTGTTCTCATATGAGCATGATAGCCAATTTCAGGAAGAACTATACCCATATTACTACCCATACTCCAAGATGTTGCTTTATAAGCTTTAGTACTATCACCAGGCACCCCATTTAAAGAGCCATCCCATGAATGAGTAACACCATTAGCAGTTTTTGTTGGAGCACTTACTATAGTGTAGTCACTAAATCCAGAATTACTAACTAAATTAACTATATCTTTATATACATTATTTCCTTTAATAAATGAGCCAGTTCCCTTATTAACATAAAATATATCATTAACTGTATCATACATACCAATTACATTATCACTTTTTCTAACTACAGGTACCATAGACCTTACAATAGTACCATTATCATAAATTTTAAACTCATAAATACGACCAATTAATGTTCGATTTTCAATAGAGCCACCATTATTTAAACCAAATATAAATAAATTATAAGTTCCATTAAAAGTATTACTTGTATCTGTAACGCTTAACATTTGATTATCTATAGTAGTATAAACATTACCCATATTAACTTTATGAATAGTGTTATTACTATGAGTTATACTTGTATCAACAACTTTTGAATTATAAAATTGAGACCAGTAACTAGTAGTGCCATTATCATAAAATTCAAATAAATCACTACTAGAATAACTAGTTCTAGAACCAAATATAAACGCATAATCATTAGTTTTATAATAAGATGCATACACTCTCGTATTATTATTTGGTTTATATAATGTATCTATATACTGCGTACCTGTGCCTTCAATATATTCAACTAATTGATAATCATTTATATAATTTTTAGCAGCTTCTATCCCTATTTTAAAAGAAAAAGATTTTCCTTTATCTGCACTTTGATCTATATTTAAATTTTCATAATAAATATTTAAAGTATAAGAATGAGTTACATTTGATCCAATAACAATTGAACCAGATATATCTCTATTAATATTACCAAGTAATTGTTTTGGAATATTTTCACCATCACTAGAAACTAATTCATAATATAAAGATTTAGTAACAATATTATTTGTTAAATCATATATTTTAAATTTATATGCCATAGAAACAGAAGAATTATTTTTTACAGTAAAAGTTTTTGTCGCATACCATCCAGGGAATATATCACTTGCACTTATTTGATTAGTTCCTTCTTTAAAGACTATTTCTAAGTTTGCAGCATCTGCAGTTATTGTAGAAGTAGTTTCATTATTACTTACTTTAGATATAAAAAAAGCATATGATACACCACTTAACATTAAAATAAATCCCATCAAAGAAAAAATTATTTTATAAATTTTAGTACGTTTCATAAAAAATCACCTATATTTTCTATTTAATTTTACTAATTACCCCCCCCATGTCAAGTTAACGTTTTATATACAAAAAATCTACAGTTTTACCATAGATTTTTATCATTTTACTTACTCTTTAAAGTTAAAAATATAGTCAAGTATTTTAACTTCTTCTCCCCTTTTAGCACCTAGTTTTTCTAGTTCATCTTCAACTCCCATTTTCTTAAGCTTACGAGCAAATCTTAAAACACTTTCATCTTCATTAAATCTAGTCATTAAAAATAACTCTTCTATTTCTTTTCCTTCAATTACCCATATATTATTATCTTTATAAATTTTAAAAGGCTTTTTATTTTCATATTTATATAAAGTATGAGTTTCATTTAAATTTTCATAAAAATTATTATCTGCATTTTCTTTTACCATTTTATTTAAATCAGTAATAAGTTCTTTAATTCCCTCATTATATATACTACTAATTGGATAAACTAAAAGTTTAGGATATTTCTTTTTAAATTTAGCTAAATTATCTTTAGCTCCTTCAGTATCCATTTTACTAGCAATAATAACACTTGGTCTTTTTAACATATTTTCATCATATTTTTTTATTTCATTAATAATTGTTTCGTAACTATCTATTGGATTATACTCTGCTCCTGACATATCAATAACATGTGCGATTACCTTAGTTCTTTCTGCATGCTTTAAAAACTTAATCCCAAGCCCAACTCCTTCTGCTGCCCCTTCAATTAAACCAGGTAAATCAGCCATAACAAATGTATCATCATAAACTTTTACAACTCCTAAATTTGGTGATAAAGTTGTAAAATGATAAGCAGCTATTTTAGGTGTTGCATTACTTATAACACTTAAAAGAGTACTTTTTCCTACTGATGGTAAACCAACTAATCCAACATCAGCTAGAACTTTTAATTCACATTTAACCTCAACTTCTTCACCAGGAGCACCTAATTCACTCATTTTAGGAGCTGGATTATCATGAGTAGCAAAAGCTTTATTCCCTTTTCCTCCACGTCCTCCATGAGCAACAATAAATTCTTCATTATCTTTAACTAAATCACAAATTAATTTGCCAGTATTTTTCTCAGTTACAACTGTTCCCTCAGGTACTTTAATAATTACATCTTCTGCATTCGCACCATTTTGATCACTACCTTTACCATTAACACCTTTATCACCTTTAATAATTTTTTTCATTTTTAAATCTATTAAAGTTTTTAAAGACTTATCAACCTTAAAAATAATATTAGCGCCTCTACCACCATTACCACCATTAGGGCCTCCCATAGCGATAAATTTTTCACGTCTAAAAGAAGTACAACCATCTCCGCCCTTACCAGCAATTAATTTTACTATTACTTCATCAACGAACATATAAATCACTCATTTCTTCTTTGGTATAATACCATAATTAAATATTTAATTCTAGTATAGTGCACCCAATATTATCAGAACTAATATATAGTTTTTTAACTCTTTTATCCTTAGAAAATCTTTCTTTAATCTCTCTTGATAATATTTTATAACCATTTCCATGAATTATAACTATCTTTTCATTTCTTAATTTTATATTATCATTTATAAAATCATTTACTGGTACATATACAGTTTCTCTAGTATAACCATGAACATCTAATGATGGCAATATATTTAAAAAAGGACTACCTATTTTATGCATTGGTAGTACCTTCTTTTACATCTTCTTTTACTTCAGATGAACTTGTCTTATTTTCTAAAATACCTGCTAATCTAAATACTTCACTTTTTAAAGGAATACTATCCATACCTATTTTAGTTAAAGCAATTCCCCCTGAAATATTAGCTATTTTAGCTATATCATCAATATTCATATTATTAATTAATCCATAAACATACGCTCCAAAGAAAGCAGCACCAGAATTAGAATCATCTTTTTTCTCAACTTTTAAAGCCGGTATCATTTTAACATCACGTTCATTTGCATATAAAACACCATGTTCATTTAACATAACAATATAATTTGCTTTATTTAAATCTTTTATTTTTTGTAATACACTTACAAGTGTTTTAGGTTTATAATCCATAGGGATTTTAGTTAAAGCACTAGCAAAATTAGCAGATGCCACCACATAATGACTTCTTTTACTTAAATCATAATATTCATTATTTACTTTATTTGCAAGTAGAATTATTTTAGCATTAGGATAATTATTAGCAGCCGCAATAGAAGCACCTAAATCTGTTCCATCAGTTATTATATAATCAGGATTATCATATTTATGTTTAGTTAAATAAGACTTTTCATCTACATAAACTTCTGTAGATGTTCCTGTATTTTTATTTAATAAAATATAATTCATATTAGTATGATGTTCATAATCAGTTTCTAAATACTTAGTATCAATATGCGATGCTTCTAAATCACTTTTTATTTTTAAACCTAATTCATCACCACATGTAGCCCCAGCATAATAAACCTTCATTCCCCAATTAGTTAGCATTTTAGCAATATATACACTAGTTCCCCCAATTTCTTCTTGTTTTTCAAAGATAGTAGTTTTACTATTTTCTTTAGGAAAACTATCTAAAACCATTCTTACATTTATTTTTGGTTTACCAATTATTAATACGTTCATTATATCACCCTTATTATCTACTAAAAGTATAATATATTTTTTGTTCTTAGTAAACACCTATCTTTTTTATAAATCAAATAAACTTAATTGACTTGATTCTGGCATAGAATCTAAGACATGCATATTTCTAAATCTTTCAATAATAGTTTGTCCTACTTTACCTCTTATTTGTAAATCTTCTATACTTACAAATTTACCATTTTCTCTTTCCTTAACAATATTTTTAGCAACCGTATCACCTAAACCATCTACCGCTGAAAATGGTGGTCTTATTGAAGTTTCATCGTATACTCCCCAAGTAGTCGCATTACTATCATAAAGATCTACTGGTAAGAATTTAATTCCTCTAGCAGTTGCTTCTAAACATACCTTCAAACATTCTAATAAACCTTGCTCTTTATTAGTAGCGTCATATCCTTTTTGAAGTATTTCTTCAATTCTTTTCTTAATACCATCATATCCTTTAACCATTGTTTCTATTTCAAAGTCAGTTGCTTTACTAGTTAACCATGATGCATAAAAGTAAACTGGCATATGTACTTTAAACCAAGCAATTCTAAATGCTGAAATAACATAAGCAGCAGCATGTGCTTTAGGGAACATATATTTTATTTTATGACATGATTCAATATACCAATCAGGTATTTTATTATCAATCATTATTTGTTTAAAATTCTCCCAATTTTCTTTTTCTTTAGGTTTACTTGCTTTACCTTTTCTTACAAACTCCATTATTTTAAAAGCCTTTATAGGTTCCACACCTTGCTGCATTAAATATACCATAATATCATCACGGCACCCAATAGTGTCTTTAAATGGTACTTTAATTTCGCCATTTTCATCAGGTGTACATAAATCTCTAGCATTTCCAAGCCATACATCAGTTCCATGAGAAAGACCTGCTATTTTAATAAGTTCTGCAAAAGTAGTTGGTTTAATTTCATCAACCATTCCAATAGTAAAATTAGTACCAAATTCTGGAATACCTAAAGTACCTGTTGGGCACAATATTTGATCAGTTGTTACCCCTAAAGCTTTCGTACTAGAGAAAATACTCATTGTTTCTTTATCATCTAAAGGAACTTTACTTACATCCATTTTAGTTAAATCTTGAATCATACGAAGCTGTGTTGGATCAGAGTGTCCTAAAATATCTAATTTAAGTAAACATTCTTCAATTGAGTGATATCCAAAATGGGTAGTTCTCCAAGCACTAGTTGCATCATCTGCGGGAAACTGAAATGGTGTAAAATCATAAACTTCCTTATAATCAGGAACTACTACAATACCACCTGGATGCTGACCAGTTGTTCTTTTTACCCCGGTGCATCCAATTGCTAAACGCTCTATTTCTGCACTTCTTAAAATTAAACCTTTATCTTCTGCATACCCCTTAACAAAACCAAAAGCAGTTTTTTCAGCCACAGTCCCAATTGTTCCTGCTCTATAAACATTATCAACACCAAATAATACTTTAGTATACTCATGAGCACTAGCTTGATTTAAATCCGAAAAGTTTAAATCAATATCTGGTACTTTATCAGCATTAAAACCTAAGAATGTTGCAAAAGGCATATCTTGTCCATCTTTATATAATTTCTCGCCACATTCACATAATCGGTCTGGTAAATCAATCCCACAAGAATAAGTTTTACTTAAATCTTCCCCATTTTCATCTTGAAAATAACTCTTTTGACACTTAATACATCTATAATGAGCAGGAAGTGGATTAACCTCTGTAATACCCATCATTGTTGCAACAAATGAAGAACCAACTGAACCTCTTGAACCAACTAAAAATCCTTCATCATTAGAGTGTTTAACTAATCTTTGAGCAATCAAATAAATAGGATCAAAACCTCCACCAATAATACCACCTAAACTCTTCTTTAATTTTTTATCTAAAGACTCATCAGTTAACTCCCCATCTTCTTCTTTCCAATGTTTCTTTAAATTTTCCTTAACTAAAAATTTAACTGTATCAATTCCTGCATATATAACGCGGTGTACTTCATCAAATATTTTTCTTTCTAAATTAGGATCATCCTCAATTGTATCATTTAAAATATTTTCTCTACAAGTTTTATAAACAATATCACCATATAACTCTTTAGCAATTCTCTCTTCAATATTTATAGGTAAACTCTCACCATACCAGCTTTGAGCACGTTCATATACTAAATCAGTTACTACTCTAGGACAATCTAAATAAGACTTTCCATCATCAGATTTTACCCTTGGACTAAATGGAGTTCCATTAGTATCCGGTATAACTTCAAATTCTTCTACCATATCTACAATTTTATTAGGGTTAGTAATAACAATTTCTTTTGAAAGATCTTCCACTAAAAAACTAAAATCATTAAGCATTTCTTCAGTATTTCTAAAATGCATTGATGGTATTTCTTTAATTTCACTTTTATAAAGTGGATGTCTTCCTCCCCCAGGAACTCTTTGACGAACAATTATCTCACGATAAATCTTATCATCTCTAAAGAAATGATGAACATCACCAGTAGCAACAATTAACTTACCAGCATCTTTTACCGCATTTACTATTTTAACTAAATGATTTTGTAATTCTATACTAGATGAAAAGTCTCCAGTTTGAAGTAAATGACCATATACTTCAGGGCTCTGAACTTCAACATAATCATAAAAATTAATTAAATTAGTAAGTTCCTCACTATCTTTACTTTTAGCATTTACAAATATCTCTGACTGAGAACACCCACTTCCAATAAGTAACCCTTCTCTTAGTTTACTTAACTCACTTCTAGGTATTCTTGGAGTTTTATATAAATATGTAGTATTAGCAAGAGATACTATTTTAAATAGATTTTTAAGACCTACTTTATTTTTAACTAATATATTAAAATGATAAGTTCTACCAAACTTATATATTTCATCTTTAGGTATTAAATTCTCTAAATCATTTATTGTTTTATGCCCCATACTTATAACACGTTCTAACATTTTATGTAAGACATAAGCAGTTCCTTCTGCATCATAATCTGCGCGGTGATGAGCATTTTCATCAAATGGTACTTCATATCTTTTAACAAGTGCTGATAAACTATGACGATTATGATCTGGATCTAATACCCTAGATAACTCTAAAGTATCTATAACTGTATTTTTAAATTCACCTAAATTATATTTTTTCATAGCCATTTCTATAAAAGAAATATCAAACTTAGCATTATGTGCAACCATTACATTATCTTGAGTCCACTCTAAAAAGCGTTTAGTAACATTTTCTTCATTATCTTTTCCCTTTAACATTTCATCAGTTATATGAGTTACTTCAGTTATTTTTGAAGGAAGTGGTACTCCTGGATCAATTAATTCATCAAAGCGGTCTATTATTTCCCCATCTTTTATTTTTACTGCCCCTATTTCAATCATTTGGTCTTTACCACCTGCATTAAACCCAGTTGTTTCTGTATCAAATACCACATAAGAAGTTCCCTTTAAAGGCAAGGTTACTGGCCTTACTACAATATTTACTGTATCATCAACTAAAGTAAGCTCACTACCAAATAACCCTTTAAATCTCTTATTAGGATCCTCTACCTTTTTATTATGATTTTTAATTATTTCATAACATATAGGAAAAGCCTGACACCCATTATGATCAGTTACAGCAACTGCCCTATATCCAGCATTAATCGCATTAGTAATAAGCTCACATGTATGTTTATCTAAATCAAATTTAGTTACCCCATCCATTTGACTCATCATAGTATGTGCATGAAGTTCAACTCTTTTTTCTTCCGCATTATCTTCAAACTTTTCATCCTTAGAAGGAATTTCTTCAATATCACGAATATTAAAAACTAACTCTTTCGCATATACATCATTTTTTATATACCCTCTAAATCTATACCATTTGTTCTCTTTAATACTACCTTTATACTTATTAAATTCATCTTCTTCTCTAGTAAATATTTTAGCCATAATACTATCAGTCTTATCACTTATTTTTAAAGTAAGAATTTGAAATTTACTTTTAGAAGAAACAAACTCTTCCACACCAAAAACATATGCTTCTACAGTTACATTATTTTCTTCCCCCATAATATCTTTAATATTTGTAATAGTTTTAGCTTTTATTGCTTCACCCATTATTACTTTAAATTCTGGCTCAACTACTTTTACCACATCTACTCTACCATTTGCTATCTCAGTTTTTACTTCTTCTCTTTTTTGTGCATTTATCACCGGATTAATTAAACATTCATTTAAACCTAAAGATATTAACCACTTATTAAATCTTTCATTTTGTTCTTTTAAAAAAGATTCTTCAATACTACTTATAACATCAATATTAATTTTACCATCTTCTACAATTATACTAGCATCACTTAAACTAATTAAAGATGGATTAGTTTTAATTAATTCTTCTAAATAATAATTAAAATATGATAAAACATCTAAAGAAGTAATATCATCATACTTTATTTTAATTTTTATCGTACTTACTTCAGATATACCTTTTTCACAAGTATTAATTAAAGAAATTATATCTTTTACATCTATTACTTTAGGAGCAGATAACAAGATAGTCCATGACTCTTTTTGATTATTTACAATAACTTTATCTACCTTTACCCCATTAAAATTATCTCTTTTATTAAAGTCTATTTTATCAAAAAATCTTTCTAAAGTCTTATCCATACATCCTCCATATTGCATAAATTATTATACATTAATTTTTATGATAAAAAAATAGAAAACAAAAACTTTGAGTAAAATTCTCAAAGTTCAATATCAACCATAGCTTCAAATGTTCTGTTTTGGTCATAATTTTGTGGTCCCCCAGTACCTACTAAATTAAATGTTATTTTGTAGTTTTGAGTTACTCTAGGCTGAATAATTACATTTTTAACTATATATTCATCTTCATGAGGTGCGACTGTATATTCTAAACTAGGTGCTCCATTAGTACCATCCATTTTAAATCTAAAATTAGATGATGTAAATGTATTTACTACATTTTTCCATTTTAAAGAGTACATAACTGCATAAGTACCAGTATTTTCTACAGAGAATGACTTCGATGGCTGCGTCCTTACCTCTCCAACATATAACGGCTGATCATCAGGAACTAAGTTTTCAATATTTATTGTCTCTCCAGCTACAAAGTTAATTACAATTGTCGCAGTACTTTGAATAGTTTCTGGATCTCCCGTTGCCGTTGATGAACCGTTTTGTTTACCAGGATCGGTTGTCTTAATACAGTTAACATCACACTTACCATCATTATCTGTATCACACATAACATCACAAATTCCGTCCCCATTTAAATCAATGTTTAAATCAGCAACTCCATCACCATCAGTATCTATATCAATATCTGCAACGCCGTCCCCATCTAAATCTAAATTTAAATCAGGCCATCCATCACCATTAGTATCACAGTTAAGTGTGCATTTAGTATTTTCATCAGTAACAATTGTTACTAAATTACTATCAGCTATCCCATCACCATTAGTATCAATATTAAATACCGCCTTACGATTACCCTTATAATCAATATTTAATACGGGAATATTTTCCCCCTTATTTGCAATATTAATTTCCGCAATATTATCATTATTTATATCAATATTAATATCAGGTATACCATCACCATCAATATCTTTATTAAGCTCAGCTAAACTTAAATATTTTACTCCGGCATAAGTTGCCGCGATTAAAGCAAAAACAAATGCCCATATTGCAAAAATTACCCAACCAAAAGGAATTTCTTTCTTCTTTTCAACACTAAATACTAAATCTAAACCATCCTTAGAAACTTTTAAATTATGAGGCAAATAAATATAACTATCCTTAGGATTTAAAGTTAGCTTAATAACTTTTAAAACATGTTTACGATTAACCTTTAAATTATCCTTATAAATATCCTTTAAAAGATCCTCTACTTCTTTAGATTGCTCTTTACTTTCTTTCTGATCAAAATCTTTTAAATCAATAGTTTTACCTTCAAAGCCCGCGATTGGATTTACTTTTTCTTTCTTTTTATGTTTTTTACGTTTAGAAGATTCTGGCTTTTCTTTTATTATTTCTTCATTATTTATTTTTTCTTCTTTTTCTTTTTTAGCCATAAGATAAACTCCCTTCTATTTAAACAAAATAACTGATTTATTCATCTTATTATAATGAGTTGCAATAAATGATTTATAAGCATTTATAACTCCTGCTATTTGTTCTTCTTTATACTTTTTCGCTTTAGATATTTCATCATTAATTTGCTTTCTTAATACATTTTCATCAATATCAAATTTTTTAGCTTGCTCAAATGCTGTTTTAGGCAAATCAATTTTATCAGTTAAAGCAACATTACCATTTTTTGATATATTCTCATTTAAAATATTATAATTAATAAAATAAGTTAAACCAAAATCTCTTTTAAACTTACCATTAGTAAGTTCTGTCTCTAAATATTCTTCTTTAATTGGCTTTTGAATTTGATATCTTTCTAAAAATTCCCATAACTCTCTAGCCTTAATAAAATTACGATCCTTTAAGATAATATTAGTTTTCTGAATTGGACTTTTAACTGGTGTCGCATTAGCCATTTCTTTCATAAACTTAGTAGACATAAAATCTGCAAGAACATCACTTATATGCTGTATTTTTGCTTCTCTTTCTGCAAGTACCTCTTCACTTTCATATATCTCTTCCCTATTATTACAAGATAAATCTAACTTTATTATAATATCTTGATTATTATAATTAGTAGTAGCTTCATACTTTAAAGATTTTTCTTCTTTATTCTCACTACTTTGCTCTTTATAAGTTAACTGCTCTCTTAAGAACATACTTAAATTCTTAATTAGTGAATATATAAAACGATTTTCATATAAATCAATAGTTTCTTCTTTAAATACATTAAGAAGTTTAGAAGGCTTAACATTATCATCCTCATCAATAGATTGAATAAGCTGAGTATGTGTAGCAAGATGCTTAATTGCTTCCTGTGTTACCTTCTTAGTTTTTTCAATAATAATTACATCTTCTTCATTTTGAATAAATCTACGAGGATTACGAATAATATTATCTAAAGCAGGGATTGCTTCATCAACAACATCTACCCATGAATAATCAACTGTTATTTTATTGATAACTTTTTTTACTGTAGTACTTGCTTTAGTACCCTTAGTAAATATCTCTAAATCATCAGTAGGAATATCTTTTACAAGTAAACCAATCTCTTCGTTCATGAAGAACCCTTCTTTCTAATTACTATATTTGTTTCTTTAATCTTTCTAAATATGCTTTACATTCAACCATTTTATCTTTACCAAATTCTTGATCTAAGAACTCCATAAATCCATCTATTTCATTACGAATATAAGCAAGATTTAACTGATCAAACTTTCTTAATATCTTATTAGCAATTAAATAATCAACTGCCACAATTTCTTCTCCACCACAAGCTAAATATGCTGGAACAAAATCTTTAATTTGTTTAATAATACGATTACCAAAAGCAAGTCTAAAATGATTTATAACATAATCATCCATATGAGCAATCTTATCAAGCATTTCATCACTTATTTTTCTTTCTGCTTTAGCCTTATCAAAAAGACTTTGCCAGTATGTAGCAGTAATATCCAAGTCTGGTGTATCAGGTGCATCAAATGCGATACCCTTAGTATCAATATTAATAGGTAAAGCACGGTCATATACCTTATCAGTTACCATAAATGTTGAGTCATCATTATTAATAGTACCAATATACCACATATTATTTGGAATATTAATTCGTCCATTATCAAGTAATTTAGGGTCAGTATCCCAAGTATTAGGTACTAAACTAATTAACCATTCATCTTGAGAAGGTAACTCTAAAATAGATAACATTTCTGCAAAATAATATTCTACACGAGCAATATTCATTTCATCTAAAACACTTACATAAATTTGATTATTATATTTAGCCTCATACATCTTAGCTAAGAAATCACTTTCATTAAATCTCTTAGTAAATTCATTAAAGTAACCAAATAACTCAGTACTATCTCTCCAAGATGGTTGTACACTAGATATTACAGCATCATTTTTTACAAAACTACCAAAAGCATGCGCAAGTGATGTTTTACCAGTACCAGAAATACCTTGTAAGATAATTAAACGGTTAGAAGAAAATGCAGATACAAATAATCTAATTAAATCAATTGAATAATATAATTTTAAACGACTAGCTGCATAATTTCTAAACTGATCACAAAATCCCTCTAAAGTAATAGTTTCATTAAATGTAGGTGCCACATAATTAGCAAAATCAGCATCTATCTTAGTTAATTTAAAGAATCTACTTTCACCAGTTTGTAACTTATTAATAATATTACCATTTTCATCATATTCAACTTCTCCATTTTCTGGATTAGCCATTTCCATTAATTTTTGATTTTCATTCTTTAATTTTAAAATATCATTATTTAAATCATCTATCTCATCAACTAAATCTTCCTGATGAGCAACATTATGACGATACTTAATAAATCTTCTAACAATACGATAAATTAAGAATATTACTAAAGCAAAAACAATAACAACTAAAATTACTGCTAGAATAATAACAAATACTCCCCCACCAGATAACTCACTCTTATACTCCTTTATAACATCAGTATAATTTAAAATATTAAAAATCTTAAATATTGCTAAACCAATATTCTTTATAAGATCCCATATACCACCCACAAGTGGTTCCATAAATTTTAAGAAAAATTCACCATAATCATTCATTTTCTATTCCTCCATTTTTTATAATTTCTTTATCTGTAAATATTCCTTGATATTCCTCAATTAATATTACGATATTTTCATTAGCCTCTTTAGTAATTATATCTTGATACTTTAAATTAAAATCTTTACTTATCAAATAATTCATTGCCTTAGGATTTTTAAACGTATCCCTAACTAAAGAACTTTTACTACAATATAGAAAGTAGTTTATATGATTTTTATTAAGTATATTATATATTTTATCATTAAACTCTTGATAATTAATTAATATACGAATATGCTTTTGTAAATATTTACTTTTAAAATTACTTAAGATTTTCTTAAAATTATTATCACTTTCAAAAAAATCCTTTTTAAGTGGTAAAAATATATTAATATAAGGCTCTCTAACTGATAAAAACTTCATAAACGAAATAGTTATCAAATCAGCACTTATCGAAGCAAACTCATCATCAAAATTATGCTTATTATATATATAACTTACTGCCTGCTTATCAAACTTATTAATACCAGGCACACTATAATTATACTGACTAATAAATTCATTTTTACTTACACAAATATATTTATTAAACGAGATATTACTTGTTAACCCATCAAATATTTTTCTTTCTTTTCTAACATTAGTTTTAATTAACTCTAATAAAAGATCAGTTTTCTTTTTACCATTATCTATAATATGAATGTAATCTATTTGACGATACTTTTCAATGTAGGACATAAGAATTGTTTTATAATTATTTTTATTCTCCTTATAAGGACTAGTAGAAACATCTAACTTATTAGCAATATTAATAATAATAGATGCTAAAATAATTTCTTTTTCATAAGCCTTAATTTCAAAAGCCTTATTAGTATTTGTAAAATAATTTATAACACTATATAATTCACTATCTAGATGATACCTTGCTATCTCTTTGTTATTTATGAAACACCTAATTAACTTCTGATCGTTTTTATGATTATAATCTAGCCTTTCAAAATAATTAGTTACTATTTTATTTATAACTTCTTCGGTCTTTTTCTTACTAGTAAATAGTTTATTTTTATCTATTCCCAGTATTTTAGATAGTAAAATAGAGTATTCAACAACAGTTTTTATTTTATAATTATAATACAAGTCAAACATATTTGCATTCACGTAACCTACCTCTATTCTCATACTAAATTATAGCAAATGTAACTTTTATATGCAAGATAGTTTTTACTAAATTTTAGGTATAAAAAAACTAGCTTTCTGATAAAAAGTCTAGTTTCCAGTTTTTAGAATAATCAAAGGTAACTCAACTTATCTATTAAATAAATCTCATTACCACAGTAGTTTTATCAGAACCACCGCGATTACTTATCTTTCGGAGTATCTTTCTCCCTAACAATTGTTATGTCTAGCGTAGATAAGATTCCGATAACAAATGGAACTCCTTCACTACCATATACATTTTAAAATTAATTATTTATCAAAATTATTTTTATACTTTAATATAAAAGATTTTAATAAATTTTATATTTGCATATTTTATTTTTGGTAAAATATGCGGGCTATTAATTTTTTATAATGTATTATTTATTATCTAGACAATATTAGTATATGCTAAAATGAAGAAAAATACAACCCCCAAATTTCACTTTTTCTTACTTTTTATGATTAATTTATGATAATGTCTTAAGTGTTAGTATTTGATTATGTCTCAAATA
>CAVIQT010000003.1:0-12233 GCA_963645165.1 Phocaeicola vulgatus | reverse complement strand
AAATAATAGTGATATGATTCATGAAATTACATATAATATTGAAAGTGATGACATAAATGAGAATAAAATTGAGGTAAATATTGTAGAATAAAAAGCGAATTTTGTTAACTTGACATGGGGGGGGTAATTAGTACAATTGAATAGAAAATGTTGGTGATTTTTCTATGAGAAAAAGTAAAAAAGTACTAATTATCTTAACTATAGTAGGTTTGATTTTATCATTATCTGGGGTAACTTATGCTTATTTAAGAGCAAGAACTGTGCAAACTAATAATAATACTATTTCGGTTCTTGATTGTTTAAATTTATCTTTTACTAAAGAAACAAATGATATTAATTTAATTAATGCTTATTCTATAACAGATTTTGGAGGTAGGGCTTTAACGCCATATAAGTTTACTATTAAAAATAATTGCCCAAATGCTGTACTTGCTAATATTAATTTAGAAAGTTTAAATGTAGACAATGTATCAAGTGATGCTTATTTAAATAGCTATTTATCTGATAGTTATATTAAAGCTATGTTAACTGAAGAAAATGATGATACTGAAGTATTAGATTTATTAAGTAATTTTACTGTGGATGATAAAATACTTGATAATGCAGAGACATCTCATACTTTAAAAACTGTAACTTTAGTAACAAACGAATCAAAATCATTTGAACTTAGATTATGGATTGATGAAAATGTTACATGGGAACAAGCAAAAAATAAAAAATACTCTGCTAAAGTAGTTATTAGTGGTAAATTAATGCCAGATACATCTTTAGCTGGTATGATAAGAGTATTATATCCAAATATAGAATCACCTAAAACAACTCCTGGATTTGATGCTGCATATAACAATGAAGCCTTACTTGCAAGTACTTTAGATGATTATGGAACAAGTTACTACTTTAGAGGAGCAGTAACTAATAATTATGTTCAGTTTGCTGGTAAGTGCTGGAGAATAGTTAGAATAACTGGAAATGGTGCGATAAAAATAATTTTACATAATGATAATGTAAATAATGTATCAAATCCATGTGATGCATCAAATAATGATACAACTGCAGCTTTTGCTAGGTATGATGGTGAAACATATACAAGCGTGTTTAACTCATCATGTGATTCAAATGCGTATGTTGGTTTTATGTATGGAACGCCAAAATCTAGTACATATGCAGAAGAACATGAAAATAAAAATGATAGTACAATACTTACTAATTTAAAAAAATGGTATGATTTATCATTTAATGATAACCAAAAAAGTTTACTTGCTGATGTCATCTACTGTGGTGATAAAAGTACATATCAAAGTGATACAACATATAATCCTAGAGGTGCTAAAACAATTGGCACTAATTATGGAATTGGTACTAATATAAATTATTATAGCGGGGCTTCAAGATTTGTTTCAGCAAGTAATGAACATGGAAGTGCAGGAGATGGTATAGCTCCAACTTTGATATGCCCAAATGATGATAATGGTGGTAAATTATCAAAATATACGAGTGAAGATACAGTAAATGGAAATGGTGCCTTAAAAGGGTATAAAGTAGGATTATTATCAGCTGATGAATATGCATTTGCTGGTGGTGCTTTTTTATGGTATAATCGTTCCTTGTCTATGTATTTACTTGAAAATGCGTTAGGTTCAAATTGGTGGACTATGACACCATGTATGTTACAATCTACTAATGGTACTACCTTTTGGGCAAATGAGATGAGGATAACTAAAAATTATGGTAGTCTAAGTAATTTTTACGTCGCTTATAATGAGGAAGGTGTGGGTATCCGCCCAGTAGTATCTCTAATTCCTACAGTTAAAATATCTTCCGGTACAGGTGTAGCAAGTGATCCATTTGTAGTATCAGATTAAAATACTTACTAAATATAGTAGGTTTTTTTACTATTTATATAGCCTATAAAAAAAGACAAAAAAAGATATTGACAACACGTAATTATATGATAAAATTATGTTTGTTTAAAAAGCCATTACATATTTTTGTTTAATTACATATAATGGTCTAATAGGAGGATTGAAATGATAAAATTAACTGATGAAGAAAAAGATACTTTATCTTATGATGATGTAGCGTATTTAATTTTAAAAGATATAAATAAAAAAGTTAAAATAATAGATTTGTTTAAAAAAGTTTTATCTTCAATTGGTAAACCAGAAAGTAATTTTGAAGATGAAATTGGTGATTTTTTTGAGTCATTAGTTACTGATAAAAGATTTATTATGTTAGATAATGGTTATTGTGATTTAAAAGTTAATCATAGTACTAAGGTTATAATTGATGAAGATGACGATGATTTAGATATTTCACTAGAAGATGATAATTTAGATGATGTTAATGAAGATATAGATGAAGATAATTATGATGAAGATGCTAATCCTGATGATGATGCAGATGATGATTTACAAGATTTAGTTATTATTGATGATAGTGAAGAATTGGATTCAGATATGAATTAGTCTCTTCTTTTTTTATAATATAATATGGAGGCAAAAATGATAGATAGATTAGAGTTATTAACAAATAGATATAATGAGTTAAATGAAGAATTACTTAATCCAGATGTATTAAGTGATTTTAATAAGCAAAAAAAATTATCTAAGGAAAAAAGTTCCATTGAGGATGTTGTTTTAAAGTATGCTAAGTATAAGGAAATAGAAAACGAGATAACAGATTTAAAAACTTTAGTAAATGATCCTGATATGCATGAAATGGTAATGATGGAGCTTGATAGTAAACACGCGGAGTTAGATAGTTTAAAAAAGGAAATTGAAATATTACTTTTACCTAAAGATGAAAATGATGGTAAAGATATTATTATGGAAATAAGAGGCGCGGCAGGCGGCGATGAAGCAAATATTTTTGCGGGTGATTTATTTAGAATGTATAGCCGTTATGCAGAAAAAAACGGTTGGAAAATTGAAGTTACTCATGAAATAGAAGGTACTAGTGGTGGTTTTTCCCAAATTGAATACTCTATTAAAGGTGATAATGTTTATTCTAAGTTAAAATTTGAAAGTGGAGTTCACAGAGTTCAAAGAGTTCCAGAAACAGAAACGCAAGGAAGAATTCATACTTCTACGGCAACTGTTTTGGTTATGCCAGAAGTTGAAGATGTGGATATTGAAATTAAACCAGAAGATATAAGAGTAGATGTATACCGTTCTAGTGGCAAAGGCGGACAGGGTGTTAATACTACGGATTCAGCAGTAAGACTAACCCATATTCCAACAGGTATTGTTGTTACATGTCAAAATGAAAGAAGTCAAATAAAGAATAAAGAGCGTGCAATGGTGGTATTAAAATCTAAAATATATGACCAAGCACAGCAAAAACAAGATGCTGAAACAGGCAGCGTTAGAAAAAATATGATAGGTACAGGAGATAGATCAGAAAAGATTAGAACATATAATTATCCTCAAAATAGAGTTACTGATCATAGAATAAACTTTAGCGTTATGGAATTAGATAGGGTTATGGATGGAGCATTAGATTCAATTATAGAAGCTTTAATTACTGAAGATCAAAGAAGAAAGATGGAACAAAGTTAATGAAAAGACCAGATAATATTTCTAGTTTAGATTGGCACTTATTACAAAAGAAATATAAAAATTTAGAGCCAGTTGCAAAGAAAATTGATAATGGATATCCAATTCAGTATTTAATTGGTAATGTAGACTTTTATGGTTATATTATAAAGGTTAATCCTAGTGTATTAATTCCTAGATTTGAAACAGAGACATTAGTGGAAAAAACTTGTTTTTATATAAAAAAATTAAAATTAGAAAATTCTTCTCTTTTAGAAATTGGAACAGGTTCTGGGTGCATTAGTGTTGCTTTAAAAAGTGAAATACCTAAGTTAGAAATTACTGCTTTTGATAATAATAAGAAGGCTTTAGTTCTTGCTCGTAGTAATGCTAGAGTTAATAAAGTATCAATTAATTTTATTTATAAAGATTTATTTAAGTATAATCTAATAAATAATTATGATATTATTGTTAGTAATCCGCCATATATTCCATATGATAAGAATTTACATGATGATTTAAAATATGAACCTAAAGATGCTATTTTTGTACCTATAGATAATCCTTTAGTGTATTATGAAGAAATATTTAAAGTAGGTATTAAATCTTTAAATAAGAAACATTTAATAGCGTTAGAAATAGATGAGGATATGGGATTATCTTTAAAAAGGTTAGCTAAAAAGTATTATCCTAATGATAAGATAGTTTTAGAAAAAGATTTAAATAAGAAAAATAGATATTTATTTATATATAGTGAATAAAATATAAAAATACTACTCAATATGATGTTAGAAAGGGTAGTGTTTTTATTTGAAGAATATATTAATAATACTAGCAGGAGTTATTATGGTTTTAGTAGGTATGGGAAAATCAAGTGAAGAAGATATTATTATTCCTACTGAATCAATTAGATTTAGAGTAATTGCTAATAGTAATGAAGAAATAGATATAAATAGTAAACAAAATTTAAAAGATTATATGGAAGATATAGTGTATGATTTAATAAGAAATAGTACTAATAAGGAAGATGCAAATAATATAATAATAGATAATTTTGATTATTTAAATAATAAGATATATGAATATTTAAAGACAGATAATTATAGTCTTGATTATGGAGTTAACTATTTTCCTAGAAAGATATATAAAGGAGTTATTTATGAAGAAGGTATGTATGATTCTTTAGTAATTACACTAGGTAATGGAAAGGGTAGTAATTGGTGGTGTGTGTTATTTCCGCCTCTTTGTTTACTTGAAGAAAATACAACAACGACAGATGTGGAATATCAATTATTTATTTCAAGAATAATTAATAATTTTAAATAATATACTTAACTAAGGAGGAATATGTTAAGTATTTTTTTTGTAGGAATTGCATTATCAATGGATGCCTTTTCTATCGCGATAAGTTTAGGGACTTTAAATTTATCTAAGACTAAGTTATTACTTCTTCCTATTGTTACGGGAATTATGCATTTTATTATGCCAATGCTTGGCGTTTTACTTGGTAATCAATTATTAAATATTATAAATATTAATCCTAAATTTATAGTGACAGTTATATTTTTGTATTTAGTAGTGGTAATGTATTTTGATAAAAAACATAAAAATATTCCTAAGATTACCAGTTTTTTAAGTATTTTTTTAATAGCATTTAGTGTTAGTATTGATAGTTTTTCAGTAGGGTTAGCACTTAAAGGTTTAACTGATAGATATATTTTATCTTTTTTAATATTTACTGTTTGTAGTTTTTCTTTTACATATATGGGTTTAATTTTAGGTAAGTATTCGGTTAAAGTATTAAAGGAAAAGGCTACTTATTTAGGAATATTAATTTTAATTATTTTAGCGGTGGCAAATATATGTCAAATTTTTATTAATTAAATTGACAAGAGGAGTTAATAATCATATATTTAAAGTGGTAATTACTCTTATAAGGAGGGATTTCTTATTAAAAAATTAGTTATTGAAGGAAAAAAAGAATTAAAAGGAACTATATCAATTAGTGGGGCTAAAAATAGTATTGTTGCGTTAATTCCAGCAGCTATGCTTACTGATGGTGTTTGTGAAATTAGTAATGTTCCGGATATTACCGATGTTCATTTATTAATAGAGATGATGAAGATTTTAGGCTCTAATATTGTGTTTGAAAATGGTTGTTTACATATTGATAATAGAAATGCTCATAATGCAATAATTGATACTAATTATGCTTCTAAATTAAGGGCTTCATATTATTTTATGGGAGTTTTATTATCAAAGTATGGTAAGGCAGAAATTGCTTATCCTGGTGGATGTGTGATAGGATCTAGACCAATCAATTTTCATATTGAAGGTTTTAAAAAACTAGGGGCAAATGTTGAAACAGAAGATGGTAATAAGTATTTAATTACTGCTGAAAATTTAGTGGGAACAGATATTTTCTTTGATATTGCGAGCGTTGGGGCGACATTAAATATTATGTTTGCAGCGGTAAAAGCAAAGGGAATAACTAGAATATTTAATGCGGCTAAGGAACCTGAAATTGTAAATGTGGCATCTTTTTTAAATACTATGGGAGCTAAAGTTTATGGAGCTGGAACTAGTCAAATAACTATTGAAGGAGTAAGTGAACTTCATGATGGTATAGTTGAAGTAATACCTGATAGAATAGAAGCAGGAACTTATATTATGATGGGTAGTTTATTAGGTAATGATTTAGAGATTAAAGGAGTTTTAAAGGAACATTTAGGTGCTGTTTTAACTAAGTTACAAGAAGTTGGTTGTAAATTTATTTATAAAGATAATTCTATTATTGTTAATAAGACAGAACATTTAAAACCCGTTAATATTAAAACGCTTGTGTATCCTGGATTTGTTACTGATTTAGGACAACCAATGAGTACATTTTTAACGCAGTGTGAAGGTGATTCTATTTTTGAAGAAACTATTTATGAAAATCGTATGAGACATATAAAGTATTTAAATATGATGGGTGCTAATATTGATGCTGATAATAAAATAGCGTATATTCATGGCAGAACTCCACTACATGGAACTAATGTGGAAGCAACTGATTTAAGGGCAGGAGCGGCAATGCTTTTTGCTGGTATGATTGCTGATGGCACGACAGTAATAACTAATATAGAACATATATTAAGAGGTTATGAAAATATTGTAGATAAATTATCTAATGTTGGCGCAAGTATTAGGATTATTGAAGAGGATTAAAAAATATGACATTCTATATGTAGAAAGAGGTTTAAGAATGGAAAAGGGAAATAATAAGGTATTTATAGCAATTATAATTATGTTAGGGTTAATGGTTATTGGTTTAGGTGGTTATTTAATTTATGAAAATAAAGAATTAAAAAATCAAGTAGATGATAATAATTCTAAGGTAACGAATAAAGAAGAAGTAACAACACCTATTAAAGAAAATAATACTAGTGATTATAGTAGTTATCTTAATAATTTAAAAGTAAATTTAAAGAGGGCTTGTGAAGAAGTAAGTTCTACTGATGAAGATGGTGTTATTTGCGAAGGACAAACAATATCTGGATATGGCAAGTTTTTAGGTAACTTTTATTTTGATATATCTAAAGATGGTAAATTAACTATGTCTGGTAGTGATAGTAATTTAAAAAATTATGAGATAAGTAGTAATGTTTTACAAGTATTTATTTCTAGTAGTGGTGGTAATGGTGGATATCAATTCCTATATTTTATTAAAGAAGATGGCTCACTAAATCAATTTTGTATTGATTGTTTAGTTATAGATAATGAAAAAGAAGTTAAAACTACTAGTTATAGTAATATAGTAAATGTAGTAAGCACTGATGCTGGACCATTATTTATTGATATTAACGGGAATGTGTATCATAATTAGTTTTTAGAGCAAAAAGTTATTGCATATCGCTTTCAATATGATATAATACCTAAGAAACGAATTTCTATAACTTATATAAAGTTATGGCTGAAGGAGGAATAAATAATGAAAAAGAATTTACATCCAGAAAGAGTTGAATGTACAATTACTTGTGCTTGTGGTAATAGTTTTAATACAATTTCTAACAAACCAAGTCATTTTGTAGAAAGCTGTAATAAATGTAATCCAGCTTATAATGAAAATATGAAGAAAACAACTAAAAAAGATGGAAATGTTGATAAATTCAAGAAAAAATATAATCTTGACTAAGAGTAAAATCTTAGTTTTTTTATTTTAATAAATATGTTATTATGGTATGGGTGATGATATGAAAATAGCAATAGGTTCTGATCATAATGGAAGTAAATTTAAGGATGAAATAATTCAGTATTTAAAAGGTAAGGGTAATGAAGTTATTGATGTAAGTGTTAGTTCTACTTTGGGGGATGACTATCCAATTTATGCATTTAATGCAGGTGAATTAGTTGCTAATAAAGTATGTGATATAGGTATTTTATTATGTGGTACAGGAATAGGTATGAGTATTGCCGCAAATAAAGTAAAGGGGATAAGGGCTGCTCACGTAAGCAGCGCAGATGAAGCAAGACTTGCTAAGGAGCATAATGATGCAAATATTATTACACTAAGTGCAAATAGTAATAGATTAGATGATATATTAAAATATATTGATATATTTATGGATACTAAATTTTTAAATGAAGAAAGACATATTAGAAGAAATGAATTAATTTCAAAGTATGAAAAGGGAGAAGTAAATGTATAAGACATTAGTATATATATTTTGTGTTTTACTTAGTGTTTTTGTAGTTAGTGGTATAAATTTTAATAATTTTTTTAAGAAAAATCATGTTCTAGAAGCAAAATTATTTGTTTTAGTCATAAGTTTTATTATGGGATATTTATTAGGTAGTTTTATAATTGAGTTTTTAAATATAAGTAGTATTTTATAAAGGATGATATTTGTGAAAAAATTAATATTAATTATTATATTTTTAATACCAATTTATATAAGTAGTTTTAATGTAAGAGAAACTACTTTTTTTAATAATGATGACGAATATGATGATAAAACAATAATTGTATATGTTAAAGATAAAGATATTTATTTAGATTTAGAAGATTATATTTTAGGTGTAGTGGCAGGAGAAATGCCAGCTTTATTTAACGAGGAAGCATTAAAAGCACAAGCAGTCGCATCTAGAAGTTATGCGGTAAGTAATATAAGAAATAATTTAATAACTATTTCTTCTTCTATAAATGATCAAGTATATAAAACAAATTATGAACTTTTTGATGTGTGGCAAGATAATTATGATAAGTATTTAAATAAGGTGCAAGGTGTGGTGAAGGAAACTAATAACTTAGTAATAAAAAGAGATAATAAAATACTTAGAACTTATTATTTTTCAATGAGTAATGGTTATACTGAAAATTCAGTTACTGTATTTAATGATAATACTTTTGAAAGTGTTTCTTCTTCTTTAGAGATAAATTTAAGTAATTATTTAAAAACTGTAACTTTTACTAAAAGTGAACTATGTAATTTATTAAAATTAGATGCTATTAATATTCAAGATATAGAAATAAATGAAACTAATCATGTGGATAAGATAGTAATAAGTAATAAGGAGTTTACTGGTATAGAGTTTAGAAAACTATTAAATTTAAGGTCAACTGATTTTGAAATAGAAGAAGATAATGGGAAGTATATTATTACTACAAAAGGGTATGGTCATGGGGTTGGTATGAGCCAGTATGGGGCAAATGAGATGGCTAAAATAGGATATAAGTATGATGAAATATTAAAACATTATTATAAGAATACAGAAATTCAAAAAATATAAGTATAAAATTATAAAAATTACTCAAAATTTAACTGAAAGAGGTGGAAAATGAAACCAAAGTATAAGTTAAAAGGTTGGGTAGTAGTTAGTGTTTACTTGTTATCTTTAGTGGCAATTTTATCTAGTTTATATTTACTTGGTAAGACATTAAAAGCATCTATTTATAGTGATGAGACTTTATCTTATGTTTACAAGGGAATTTTTGATGATGCTGTTTTAGTTGTTAAATATGATACTGATAAGATAATTAAGCCATATGATGATGTAAATGTAAAGGTAATAAAAAGGTATTATGATAAAGATGCTGATAGTAGTGAGCAAGAGGAGTCTTTAATATTTTATCAAAATACTTATATGCCAAATACTGGAATTTTGTATAGTAGTGATAAGAGTTTCGATGTATTAGCAGTTCTTGATGGAACAGTTGTAGATATTACTGCAGATGAGATTATGGGTAATATTGTAACAGTTAAACACTCTAATAATTTAAAAACTATATATCAGTGTTTAAACGAAGTAAAAGTGTTAGTTGGTGATATTCTAAAACAAGGTGATGTTATTGGAAATTCAGGAATAAATAAAATAGAGTCATCAAGTGAAAATATGCTTTTATTTGAAGTTAATAATAATGGTGAATATATTAATCCAGATGTTTTTTATAATATGTTACCTAGTGAACTTTCTTAAGCCTTTAGCTAGGCTTTTTAAATTAAGGAGGGATATTTATAATTTTTGAATTTACTGATGAGTATATATGTGTTTATAATATTAAAAAGAAAGAAATAATAAAAGAGAGTATTCCTTCTAAAGTAATATGTAAAAATAAAATATATGATTATGTTAAACTTTGTAAAATAGTAAGTAAGATTGTGGATAAGTATAGTCTTTTAAACACTTTTTTTAAAAATAGGATTTATATATTGTTATTTGAAATAGTAACGCCAGCTGATGAATATTTATTTAGTAAGTTATTTAGTTTTATTTCTAATGTTTCTTTAAGTCTTATTTATGTTAGTAATTTATTTAAAGGTGATAATCATATTTTTATAAGTGGTAATATTTTATATTATAATAATAAAGCATTAAGAAATTTAATAGAGAAAAAGGAATATATATTAGCTGGAAATAGTGATATAAAGACTTATGAAAAGTATAGAGATTATTTAGTAAATGTAAAAAAGATTAAAGTTTTAACTTATGAAAATAGTAATATGATAATTTATGAGAGTATATAATTGTGTACTCTTTTTATTTGTTTTTGGTTATTATTTATACTATAATTATGATAAGAGGGAATGTGAGAATATGAAGGTAATTGATGGATGCAGTGCATGCGCGAATATGGCATATAATTTTAGTGATATTAGTTTTATTTATCCGATTACACCATCTAGTCCGATGGCAAGTCAGATAGATAATTTAAGTGGTAAGGATATAAAAAATATTTTTAATGATACAGTTTCTGTTATTGAGATGCAAAGTGAGGCAGGAGCAGCAGGCGCACTACATGGGGCTTTATCTGCAGGACTTTTAGGGACAACATTTACGGCAAGTCAAGGTTTACTTTTAATGATACCCAATATGTATAAGATAGCCGGAGAAATGCTTCCTGGAGTAGTTCATGTAGCGGCAAGAAGTTTAGCAAGTCATGCACTTAGTATATTTGGAGATCATCAAGATATATATGCGACAAGGATGACGGGATTTTGCATGATGGCATCTACCAATGTTCAAGATGCGTATAATCTAGCGCTTGTTGCGCATTTATCTTCAATCGAAGGGAGCTTACCTTTTTTACATTTTTTTGATGGTTTTAGAACTAGTCATGAGTATAATCAAATAAAAGAAATAGAAAAAGATGATATTTTAAAATTAGTTAATTTTGATAAAATTAATGAATTTAGAAATAGAGCGCTTAATTCTGGAAAAGCAATTACTAAAGGAACTAACCAAAATGAAGATATATATTTTCAAAGTTTAGAAGCAAGAAATAGTGATTATTTAAAAATTCCTGATATTGTTAATAGTTATATGGAAAAAGTAAATGCTTTAACTAATATGGATTATAAGCCATTTAATTATTATGGAAGTGCGAAAGCAAAATATGTTATAGTTGCGATGGGATCAGTTTGTGATACGATTAAGAGAGTTGTTTTAAATAAGAATAATGTAGATTTTGGATTAGTTGAGGTTCATTTATATCGCCCTTTTAGTTCTAAGTATTTAAAACAAGTTTTACCTAAAACAGTTAAAAGAATTGCAGTATTAGACCGTACTAAGGAAAGCGGATCTATTGGTGAGCCATTATACCTTGATGTTTTAGCAGCTTTAAATGATTTAAAAATAAGTATTTATGGCGGACGTTATGGGTTATCTAGTAAAAATACTACAATGAATGATATTTATGATGTATTTATGAATTTAGAAAAATGTCCTAAAAATAATTTTACTGTTGGGATTATAGATGATGTTACAAACACTAGTTTAAAACATTTTGATTATAAGTTTGATAATGATTATAGGGAATTTAAAATCTTTGGTTTTGGTTCTGACGGAATGGTTAGCGCTAGTAAAAATATATTAAAAGTTTTAGGTGATAATAATTTTGTTCAAGGTTATTTTGAATATGATTCTAAAAAAAGTGGTGGAGTAACAATATCTCATATTAGATTAAGTGATGAAGTAATTGAAGCACCATTTTATGTTACTAATCCAGAATTAGTAGTTGTTACTAAAGATGAATATTTTTATAAATTTAATACAATTGAGGGAATTAAGAATGGGGGAATTCTTTTAATTAATACGATAAGAAGTGAAGATGAGTTAAATAAGTTTTTACCAGATAATTTAAAAAAGGAACTTAGAGATAAAAATATTTTGGTATATATAATTAATGCAGAAGAGTTAGCAAAGAAAAATGGTATAAGT
>CAVIQT010000002.1:0-6810 GCA_963645165.1 Phocaeicola vulgatus | reverse complement strand
TATCAGTTAGTACTTTATTACTACCTATTGTTTAGGTAATTAAAGGTTGTCCGACGTGGGCCTTTATGGCTCCATAAGCAAAAATCGTCGCACCAATGCGATGTTTAGATTCAAGTCAATCAGAAATGATTGATTTTTTTGCCGTTTAAGAAAGGTGTGATGTGATATGATTAAAATAATTAAGAAAAGACAATATATTGTATCATTTAATGAAAAAGAATTGGTACAAAACTGTCCAATTCCATATTACTTTACACTGCTTAATAATTATTGTCAGTTTTTTAGTATTTTTCCAGTAAAATAAAAATATAACAAACTTAATTGTTATTAGCAATTTTTTTGAAATAGTAATAAAATCAAAGTTAAGGCGACCGAAAAGTGAACGAAAAGTGAACGAATATACTGAATTAAAAAGTATATTAACAAAAGAAATAAAAAAAGAAATTGTTGCATTTGCCAATTCTGGTGGTGGAAAAATTTATATTGGCATTGATGATTATGGAAATATTATTGGATTAGAAAATATTAAAAGTGATATTGAAGCCTTAAGTGGAATGATTAAAGATGGTATAAAATCAGATTTAACTTTGTATACCAGTATAAAGCAAGAAAATATTAATAATAAAGATATAATAATTCTAGAAGTTTCGGATGCCCTAATAAACCATACTATCTTGCAGATAAAGGGTTAAAATCTTCTGGAGTATACTTGCGTTCGGGTAATACAAGCGTTCCTGCAAGCGATGAAGTAATCAAAAAACTAATTATAGATAGTCAAAACATTCCTTTTGAAAATATGATTTCTAAATATCAAGACTTACATTTTGAATATTTAACTTTATCATTAAAAAATAAAAATATAAGTTTAAACGATACAACCCTAAAAACATTAAATATTATCAATTTGGATAATAAATATACTAATTTAGGTTTATTGTTATCTGATGAATGTCCTTATTCAGTAAAATGTGCAATATTTGATGGAATAAATGATATGAAATTCAAGGATCGAAAAGAATTCACAGGTTCCCTATTAAAACAAGTTAACGAAGTTAGTGATTATTTAAACATATATAATAGAATATCTGGTGAGATAAAAGGGTTAGAAAGAATCGATATTAGAGATTATCCTGAATACGCGTTAAGAGAATCTATACTTAATGCCATAATTCATAGAGATTATAATTATTCTGGAAGTGTACTTGTATCTCTATATGAAAATCATTTTGAAATAACTTCACTTGGTGGTCTTATCAAGGGGTTAAAAATAAACGATTTATATTCTGGTGTGTCACAAACTAGAAATAAGAATTTAGCTAATGTCTTTTTTAGACTGAATTATGTTGAAAGTTTTGGTACAGGAATAAAAAGAATAGTTCAAAGTTATGAAAACTATTCACAAAAGCCAATTTTCTTAAGTACTGAAAATACATTTAAAGTTATTTTATATAATGTAAATTATAAAGAAAATAAAAATTTAAATCTACCTTCTAATTTGTCTCAAGAAGAAATAATAATTGAATATTTAAAAAATAATAATAAGATAAATAGAGCGATAGTCGAAAAACTATTAAATGTATCTAACACTAGAGCAAAAAATATAATTAAAAATATGATTAATAAAAATATAATTAAATCAATGGGTACAGGTAAAAATACTTATTATATATTAAAATAACATCAGATTTACAATGATTTTTAAAGTAATTTAAATATCCATGTACATTTTTGTACATTCTTATTGTATCATTAACACCCCCACCTATATTATTAAAAAATTCAAGTGTAAAATCAAAATCTTCATTAAGCCAATTTATTGAATGTCCCGCATCCATACGATATATCAATTTATACCAAACAACATTCCTTAAATCTAAACCAATAACTAACCAAATTAATCCAGTAATATAGCAAATAAAAATACAAGAAAATAATTTTTTGTAAATGGTAATATGGAATTGGACAAAAATGTCAATCTAGAAATTAGACAATTTTGTACCAAAAAAGCATTGACATTTACACTAGTATTAACAATTATCATAAAAAATCTCTATTTACTCCAAAGCGTTATGTTTAATGTGCCCGGAAAATAATAGAGTTTTTATTTTTTTAAAATCTTTTTCTGCCAGCTTCTCTTCATACATTTTGGGCACTTCAAATAACGTGTAGTTCCATAATGCATAGCAAAATAAACATCTTTATATTTTGGTACATATTTATGATGACACTTTTGGCATTCATAATAACCAGTTTCCGTTTCAATCTTTAATGCAAATGAAACACCAACTATTAAAAGAACAAATGCTAATATAAATAATACTACTTGAGCTATCTTATTCTCTACTAAAAATGATGTAACAAAAATTAATATTAAGAAAGATATTGTCGAACTAAATCCAATAACATTTTCATACATCATTAATTTTTTATTTTGTGCTTCTTCTCTTTCCGCCATTTCTAATAATGTTTTTTCTGCTACTTTATTATAATTTTTCACTTCTATCATCTCCCCACATAATAATTCATTTACACTAATTTTAAGTTCCTTACATAAATCAAGCATTATTGATGAATCAGGCATTCCTTTTCCATTTTCCCATTTAGAAATAGCCCTATCGGTAACACCAATCTTATCAGCAAGTTCATGCTGCGTCATATTTATTTCTTTGCGAAGTTCAAAAATAAATTTTCCTATCTTTTCCTGATTCATAATATTTCTCCTTACACCTTCATTATATTGCATATTTAATAAAATTACACCAAACGAATCGTAGAGTTTAATAAATTATATATTTCTATATTAAATTACTAACACACTAAAAACTTCCATAGAAAAAAGTGCATCACTGCACTAATTTATCGCTGTACCATTAACATAAAGTTTATAACCATTAAAATCGATATTACTATTAGTTTTATCAGCATTTTCAAATGAAGTAACATATGTATCACCAGTTAATTTAATAGAAGAATCTTTACTTACTGTTAACTTTACACTCTTTGCTGTATTATCTGCATTAATTTTACCTTCAAAATATGAACTGCTTTCCATATTTATTTCTAAAGTTGAAATTTCATCAACAACAATATCACCAGTAACACTTTGCTTTATTAAATTTAATATAACATCTCCGCCATTAGATCCACTACTACCCCATGAATCTTTTTGAACTCTTAAAAAGTTTCCACTTTTGTCATTATTAGTAATCTTATTATTATTTAAAGTAATTTCTGCAGAAGTATTTGTTACATAAAAAGTATCACCCTTATTTGTTGTAATATCACTATCTGTTGCACTAAACTCTGCTTTCCCACTAGCCGCATCACCACTCATAGATTGATAAAGGAAGATATTTTTATAAGTAGTTGATTGACCATTTAATTTATTATTAGTATCAACAAGAGTTGTATTTTCTATTTTTACAGAATTTTTACCTTCAATAACTATTCCCTCTGAAACTTTAGAAATTAATGTCGCATTTTTAACTGTAATATCTGCAGTTGAATATACAGCGGGGCTTCCCTTTCCAGTAGTAGTATAAGTTCCCTTATTTACAGTAACTGTTCCGCCTCCACGGTCTGTTCTAATTGCTGCACTTGATGTTCCCGATGTATTTATAGTCAAATTACTTGCGTTCATTATTCCGCCACCAGTTGTCATAATCCCGCCTGAATTATCCGCAGTTGTTGTAATTTTACTATCACTTATAGTAACAGTAGTTCCATCACTAGAAGAATTATTAGTTTGAGCACTTCCTCCATAACTAAAGACACCATTTGCGCCAGCTGCCGATGTATTTATTTCTGAATTTTTAATTACAACATTTGCACCATCCTTAGCAAGAATTGCTGAATTATTACCATAAAAACTGGTAGAATCCCCACCATCAGAATCTCCAGTTTTTGAAACAATAACCTTATCTAGTGTACTTTCACTATTACTTATCATAATCGCATTTTCATCAGCTGTTTTACTACTAAATTCTTCACCAGTAACATCTTCATCTTCAGTTATTTCCTTAATCGCAGTATAACTTACATTACTATTACCACCTTGATTACTTGGCATACTATTTTTTTCACTTTCACTACTTAAAAAATAATTTTCTGTAATACACTTACAACCAAAAGTAAACATAACGCTTAATAAAACTGTCCCTAAAATAGCAATAATAATTTTATCCTTACTAATAAATGTTTCTTTTAAACTTTTAGCATTAAAATTAGACTGAATTAGATACATTATTATTAAACCAATAACTATACCACAAGCAGCAAATATAACATAATACCATAAAGTAAGACTGCTTTCAGATTTATTCATTTCACCTTTCATCATATTATTATCACTTGGCATATTTAAGTTACCACTATTATCATCTGGTTTACTCATACCTGCTTCATTTTGATCATCTGGCTTTTCTCTTTTTGCAATATCACTTTCACTATCTGCATTTTTTTCTGAGCTTTCATCACTACTTTCAGACTTTTTACTTTGTGCATCACCTTCGCTACTTGGTTTTTCTGGTGGCTTTTCCATATTCTCACTCATATTTGGTCCCATATTATTATTGAAAGATAGATTATTTTTAGCATAGTTCATTGTTAAATAAGTTAAACCTAGCATTAATAAAAGTATACATACCATAATAATATTTTTTAAACCTTTTTTCATTTCTTTCCTCGCTTTCATAATATCATCATAATTATTATAAATGAAATTTATATGAAAAAAATAAAAAATCGTTCTCCAAAATAAAACTTTTTTCATCAATATAAAAAATAATCCTTGTTTTATCAAAGATTATCTTTTATGTTTTTTATTTTTACCATTTACTTTTGGTTTCTTTTTTGATTTAACATTCTTCTTAGAAACAGTTTTCTTTTTAGTATTTAATGGTTTAACACTTGTCTTTTTAGTTGTAGTTTTTTTCTTTACTGCATTCTTTTTTATAGTCTTACTTGCCGCATTTACTTTTAGTTTTGCTTTATTTTTCTTAACATTACCCTTACCAATATTAGAAATAAACTTTTTCGCCTTTTTTAGTATTTCATAAACAACAAAAACTCCAATTAAAATAATACAAATATATTTAAAATAATCAACACTTTTATACTTAATATTAATTTGATAAGTAGTTTTCACCTGATTTTCCGCTGTAACAATAATTTTTACTACACTACCATCTTTCAAATCAGAATTACCTGTTATTTCATATGATGCCTTTTCATCATCTAATACAGGCAATACTTTCAAAGACTTAGTTCCCTTCTTTACCTCTAAAGTATAATTTCTTACTCTTTTACTAAACTTTAAATCATACCCCTCTATAGTTAATGACCTAATATAATTATTACTAGACTTATTTAATAAAGGCTTAGTAACACTAATTGAATAAGTAAGTTCTTCTCCCTTATCATCAACAGTTTTAATTAAAATTAAATTATCCCCAGAATTAATATTAACTTTTCTATTACCATAATCCTTTACAAAACTAATACCATCTTCTATAGTAGACTCTATATTAAAGTAAGTAATATCACTTCCTACTTCAATATCATAATGATATACATCACTTTTAAAATCAATTAAAATAATATTCCCTTTATTATTGGTAATCTTTAAATCACTTATTTTTTTATCAATATCATCACTAACAAAACCATCTCTAATAACATTAATAGTATATATCTTTGTATTACCATTTTCACTTATAACCTCAATTGGAATAACAAACGACCCATTATTTAAAGATAAATTATATTCCTTATCCCCACTTATTTTACTATACTCATTACTAGGAACTACACTTATTTTAATCTTCGTATCATCTTTTCCAATATGATACGTAAAACTTGTTTTATTTGTATCAAAACTACTTAAAGACTTATCATTAATAATTATATCATTTAAATAATTATCATCAGATATAACCTTTATTTTAGCACTTGCCTCTTTTAAAGTTTTCTCTTCATTAGTTTTATCATTTTTTATAACTATATCTTTAATACTAATTTCTTTTTCACCAGAAGAAACCCCTTTTAATAACAAAATACCAAACTCTTGTAACCCCGTTACTTCATCATTACTTACTGCTCCACCTTTAGTAACTTCCCAAATTTTTTCATAATTACTTCTAACATCAACAATAGATAATCCATCACTTACATTAATATTATAATTAATTTGATTAAAATTCATTTGACTATCATTTACAGAAATTCGGCAAATAAGTTGTTCATTTAAATTTATTTTATCTGCATCACATAAAATTACAAACTCTTCCTTTATCTCCTCATCAGCACATACCCATAAAGGAACTGTCAAAAATAAGATCATTAATAAAAATATTTTCTTCATTAAATATTCCTCATTTCCTTAATAAATTATATCACTTTCATACTACAATTATCACTTATAAATAAACTCAAATTTTGTTATTTTATCCATACTATATAATACTAAATTCTCATTAGGATTCAAATATATTAGATTAGATAAAGAACTATCAATAATAATATTATTACCATCCATCTTATATAAATATATAGTAGAATTTAACTTAATATAATTTCTTTCCACATCTCTTATTTCTATATTTAATTTACACTTTTCATCATCTTTAGCAAAACTAATCTTATTTCCTGTTAATACTTCATAATTTTCATGAAAATTTCCACAATTTATATATAACTTTTTAGTATCATCTAAAGGAGTTATTTCCTTAAATGCTACATATATTAATAAACCAATAAGTAATACTATCACTATAATTAATAATATTTTTTTAATTTTTTTCACATTCATCC
>CAVIQT010000001.1:0-25304 GCA_963645165.1 Phocaeicola vulgatus | reverse complement strand
TAATTACCCCCCCCATGTCAAGTTAACAAGTTGTATTAAAAAAATCTATGCTTTTAACATAGATTCTCATATATTATGATTAAAATTAGTCTACTAATTCTAATCTAATTTGCATAGCATCGTCACCTTTACGTTCATTTAATTTAATTAAACGAGTATAACCGCCATTACGGTTTTCATAACGTTTGCTAAGTTCATTAAATACTTTATTTACAGCAACAGTGTCATTTTGTAAGAAAGCTAAAGCTTTTCTTCTAGATACTAAAGATCCATCTTTACCATAAGTAATCATTTTATCTACGAATTTTCTAACTTCTTTTGCTCTTGCATCAGTAGTTACAACATATTCATTTTTAATTACATCTTTAGTAAGTCCAACTAATATACTTCTTCTGATGCGTGTTTCTCTACCTAATTTACGATATAACATAATACTTACCTCTTTCTAATCGCGGAACTTTAGTCCCATTTCTTTAACTTTATCTATTACTTCTTTAAGTGACTTTTTACCTAAGTTTCTAATTTTATTAACATCAACTTCTCTTTTGTCAATTAAATCTTGCATAGTATGAATACCTGCTCTTTTTAAGCAATTATATGCTCTTACAGAAAATTCAATTTCTTCAATAGGAGTTTCTAAAGTCTTAGTTATTTGATCTACTTTCTTTTCAGCAATAATGCCAGTTACATCAGCAATATTATTTAAATCAGCAATAATATTTAAATGTTCAATTAAGATTCTTGATGCTAAAGCCATTGCCTCTTCTGGACTCATTGATCCATTAGTATAAACTTCCATAATTAATTTATCATAGTTTTCATTATGTCCAACACGAGCACTTTCTACTTCATATGCTACTCTTTCAATTGGACTATATAATGAATCAATAGGTATTAATCCTTGAATACTATCACCTAATAATTTTTTATTTTCTTTAGAATCTACATATCCACGACCATTACCTACAGTCATTTCCATATAAATCTTTCCGCCTTTAACAAGGTTACAAATAACTAAATCAGGATTTACTATTTCAATATCAGCATCTTTTTCAATATCTCCAGCAGTAACTACTCCCTCTTTATCAGCACTTAATCTAATAGTCTTATTAGTACCAGCATGATTTTTAATAACTACACTTTTAAGATTTAAGATAATTGAAGTAACATCTTCTACAACTCCATCAATCTTTTGAAATTCATGCATTACTCCATCTATTCTAACACTTGTAATGGCAGAACCAGGCATAGATGAAAGCATTACTCTTCTTAGTGCATTTCCAATAGTTGTACCAAAGCCTCTTTCTAAAGGTTCTAGTTCAAATTTTCCATAATTATTTTTTTCAATATATTCTGTAATTTTGTATTCTGGTTTTTCAAAATTCATAATATCCTCAAATCCCCTTTCTTAGTTTCTAGGACGTTTTGGTGGTCTACAACCATTGTGTGGTACTGGTGTTTCATCATTGATAGCAGTAATTTCTAATCCAGCAGCTTGAAGTGAACGAATAGCGTTTTCTCTACCTCCACCTAAACCTTTAACAAAAACTTCTACCTTTTTTACACCTGAATCCATTGCAACTTTAGCAGCAGCTTCAGCAGATTGACCAGCGGCAAATGGAGTCTTTTTCTTTGAACCCTTATAACCGATAGTTCCTGCAGATGCCCAGCTTATTACATTACCATTAGCATCAGTAATTGATACAACAGTATTATTATAAGTTGAATGAATATGTGCTTGTCCTTCAGGAATATTCTTTTTTACTTTTCTTTTTCTTCTATTATAAGCCATACTTTACCTCCTATTTACCTACTTTTTTCTTATTAGCAACTACTTTACCTTTACCCTTACGAGTTTTAGCGTTACGACTAGTTCTTTGACCATGAACTGGTAAACCCTTTTTATGTCTTACGCCTTGATAAGAGTTGATTTCCATTTTATTTTTGATATTCATTTGAACTTCACGACGTAAATCTCCTTCAGTTAAATAATTATCAATTTCTTTTCTTAATGCTGCTTCTTCATCAGTAGTTAAATCTTTAACTCTTTTTGATGGATCAACTTTAGCAGCAGCACATACTTTTTCAGAAGTACTTCTACCAATACCATAAATATAAGTTAATCCGATTACTGTTCTTTTTTCTTTTGGTAATTCTACATTTTTAATACGAGCCATTTAAATATTCCTCCTAACCTTGTCTTTGTTTATGTTTAGGGTTATCACAAATAACCATAACTTTACCTTTTCTTCTAATTATTCTACATTTAGCACACATTTTTTTTACAGATGGTCTAACTTTCATAATTCCTCCTATTTTCTATAAATAATACGCCCACGTGTTACGTCGTATGGTGTAAACTCTATAGTAACTTTATCACCCGGTAAAATGCGAATCATATTCATTCGTATTTTACCAGAAACGTGAGCTGTTACTATATGACCATTTTCTAATTCCACTTTATATTCATCTTTGATAACATCTATAACTTTACCATCAACTTCAATTTTAGCTTCTTTAGCCATTTTTCACTCTCCCGTTAATATTTCATATCCATCCTTGGTAACAGCAACTGTATGTTCAAAATGAGCACTAGGCTTTCCATCTCTAGTTACAATTGTCCATTCATCATCAAGAATGCATACATGTCTATTTCCAGCCGTAATCATAGGTTCAACCGCTATGACCATGCCTTCTTTTAATTTTGGTCCTGTTCCATATTTTCCATAATTTGGAACATCTGGTTCTTCATGTAATTCTTTTCCAACTCCGTGACCAACTAACTCTCTTACTACTCCAAGTTTTTGTTTATTACAATATTCAGAAATGCGAGCACCAATATTATATAAATGAGCTCCATCCTTAACTTCAGATAATCCAATAAATAAAGCTTTTTTAGTATGATGCATTAATCTTTCTTTTTCTTTATTTATTTTTCCTACTGCATAAGTCCATGCTGAATCAGAATGATATCCTTTATAAAGAGTACATATATCTAAAGTTACAATATCTCCTTCTTTAAGTTTTCTCTTTGAACCTATCCCATGAACTACTTCATCATTAACAGAAACACATATATTTCCAGGATATCCCTCATAGTTTAAACAACTAGGAATTCCTCCCATACTTCTTATAAATCTTCCTGCTTCCTCATCAATAAATTTAGTAGTAGTACCAGGAGTTAAAAACTTTTGTAAATGCTGATGACACATATAAGTAATATGTCCAGACTCTTTAATTAAAGCAATTTCTTCTGGAGTTTTGATAGTAATCATTTAATCACTTTCTCTATTTCTTCCAAAGTTTCTTCTTTGGTTGATGCTTTATCAATTACATATAAATTACCTTTATCTTTATAATAATCTAATAAAGGTTTAGTATTTTCTATATATGAATTATACCTTACTTTAAATGTTTCCTCATTATCATCTACTCTACTTATTAATGTCTCCCCGCAGTTATCACATATACCATCATTAAGTGGTTTATTAAAATACTTATGGAAAGTATGAGCACATTTAGGACATGTTAATCTTCCAGTCGCTCTTTTTAAAAGTAAATCATAAGGAACATCTAAGTAAATAATGGCATCTACCTTCTTACCAGATTTAGATAAAATATCATCTAAGAAAGGTACTTGTGTCATATTTCTTGGATAACCATCTAAAATAAATGGTTTATCACTCATACTTAGAGCCTTAGTAAGTAATGAATTTACAATATCATCACTTACTAATTTTCCAGTTTTCATTAATTCATCAATTTGTTTACCTAAATCACTACCACTTTTAATCTCTTCTCTAAGTAAGTCTCCAGTAGAAATATGATTATATCCATATTTAGATACTAATAAATCACTTTGAGTTCCTTTACCAGAAGCAGGTGGTGCAATAAAAACAATATTTTTCATTTTCTTCTTCTTCTCTTTCTTACACCATTGTAACTACGAGAAACAACACTACTTTCTAATTGTTTGTATGTTTCTAGTGCTACACCAACAACAATTAATAATCCTGTTCCACCAATGGTTACATTACTTGGAAGGTTAGTTACTTTACTAAAGATAATTGGTAAAGCCGCTATAACCATTAACCCAAGAGTACCAAAAACAGTTAAACGAGTAATTACATATTTTAGATACTTACTTGTTTGTTCTCCAGGAGTAATACCAGGAATATAACTACGAGATTTATCTAAATTTTCCGCAATCTCATCAGGATTAAGTTGTAATAAAGTGTAAAAATAACCAAATAAGAAAATTAATACCATATATAGTAAGAATCCTGTATAACTTGTATAGACAATATAGTTATTAACAAAATCAGTAAATGTATCCTTTTTTATAACTTCAGCAATTAAACTTGGAATACCAACAATTGCTGATGCAAATATAACAGGAACTACACTAGCTGAATTTAGTTTTACAGGGATGAATGATTTTTCTCCTCCATATGATGAGGCTGTACGGTTAGAGTATTGAATAGGCACTCTTCTTTCTGCTATTTGCATGCATATTACTCCAATAATAATAGCTAAATATACAATAACAAATAAGGCAAATAAGATAATACCTGTCCATTTACTTCCACTAGCATTAATTATTAATGAATTAAATGCTGTAATAAATGTTTGAGGTAAGGTATTTACAATACCAGCCATAATTATTAAAGATACGCCATTACCAATACCCTTTTTAGTAATTTCATCACCTAACCATAATAGGAAAGCAGTACCTGCGGTTAAATAAATAGTTGATTTAATAACACCCATAGTACCAGCATTTCCTAAAAATGCGATAGAAAATATATATCCTTGAATAAGAGCAAAAATAATACCAAGATAACGATTAATTTTATTTAATTTTTGTCTTCCAGTAGCACCTTGTTCTTTTAATTCTTTAAAGTAAGGAATAATATCCATTTGGAATAATTGCGTTATGATTGTAGCCGTAATATAAGGCATAACCCCTAACGCAAATATTGAAAATGATTTTAAACTTCCACCACTCATTAAGTTAAGTAATTCTAAAAATCCTAAATTTTTGGTAATTTCCTTAGCACCAGGAACCATAATATTAGTTCCTAGAGCAAATATTGCTAAACACCCTAAGGTGAACAATATTCTTTTGCGTAAATCTTTATTATTAGGGCTAAATAGTCCTTTTAGATTTGCAAACATTAGATCACCTCAGCGGTCCCGCCAGCACTTTCAATTTTACTTACAGCAATAGATGAGAATCTATTTGCTTTAATAGTTAATTTCTTTTCTAAATTACCATTACCTAAAACTTTAAGTCCTGATAATTCTTTTTTAATAATTCCTTTTTCTTTTAATAGTTCTAATGTAATCACATCACCATCATTAAATCTATTTAAATCACTTAGATTAATAATTGCATATCTTGTTGTAAAAGCTGCATTATTAAATCCTCTTTTAGGAATTCTACGATAAATTGGACTTTGTCCACCTTGAAACCAAGGTTTAATTGATACGCCACTTCTAGCTTTTTGTCCTTTTTCACCACGAGTAGATGTTTTACCCATACCTGATCCGGGACCACGACCTACTCTTTTGATTTTTTTACTTTCTGGAAGTGAGTTTAATTCATGTAATTTCATATTATAACTCCTCCACTTTCTTGCCACGAAGTTCAGCAATATGTTCTGCACTTCTTTGTGATTTTAAAGCTTCTAAAGTTGCTTTAGCAACATTTACTTGAGTATTAGCACCTAAAGATTTAGATACGATATCTTTAATACCAGCAATTTCTAATACAGCACGAACAGCACCACCAGCAATAATACCAGTACCTTCTTTAGCAGGTTTAATTAATACTTTAGCTCTACCACATTTACCGATTTGTTCATGAGAAACTGTTCTTCCATCAACAATATCAATTTTAACTAAATTTTTATTAGCAGCTTGAATACCTTTTTTAATTGCTTCTGGTACTTCCATTGATTTACCAGTTCCAATTCCTACTAAGCCTTTACCATCGCCAACAACCATAGTTGCTGCAAAACGGAAATGACGTCCACCTTTAGTAACCTTAGTTACACGAGTGATAGAAATAACTTTTTCTTCTAAAAGCTTCTTTTTAGGTTCGAAATTCTTTTTAAATTCTTTTCTAGGTTTTCTATCCTTAAAGTTTTTATTATTTTTATTTTCCTTAACAGTTTCAGTAGTAACTTCTACTGTTTCATTAATTTTATTTGCTTCTTCCATTATTTCCCTCCCTCTAGAACTCTAAGCCGTTTTCACGTGCAGCTTCTGCTAAAGCACTAACACGTCCATGATATTGGTATCCACCTCTATCAAAAACAACCTTTTTGATATTTAATTCAAGAGCCTTTTTAGCAATGTCAGCACCAACAGTTTTTGCGCCTTCAATATTGCCACCATTATTTAATTTTAAGGCTACACTAGAAGAGCTAGCTAAAGTTTTAGCAGTTTCATCATTAATAATTTGAGCATAAATTTCATTATTTGATCTAAATACATTTAATCTAGGCATACTTTCAGTTCCAAAAACATTTTTACGAACACGAGCATGTCTTCTTTGTCTAGATACATTTCTTGATTCTTTTTTTATCATAACTTACCTCCTACTTAGCCGCTTTCTTTCCTTCTTTACGTCTAATCTTTTCACCTTTATAACGAATACCTTTTCCTTTATATGGTTCTGGTTTTCTTATTTTACGAATATTAGCCGCAAATTCAGATACTTCTTGTTTATCAATACCAGATATCTTAAGTTCAGTATTTGATGGAGATTCAACAGTTAAACCTGAAGGAATTTCTACAACTACTGGGTGAGAATATCCAGCACTTACAGTAATTTTATTACCAGCAACAGCAAATCTATAACCTACACCTACTGTTTCTAATTCTTTAACATATCCAGCAGATACTCCTTCAAGCATATTAGCAATCAATGCATTAGTAGTACCATGAATACTTTTAGTAAATAAAGCTTCATTAGCTCTTTTTGTTCTTAACTTACTATCTTCAATTTCAATAGTAATTAATTTATTAAATTCTCTTGATAATTCTCCTTTAGGACCCTTTACAAGTAATTTATTAGTATCTTTATCTAATGTTACTGTAACTCCTTCAGGAATATTCAATACTCTATTTCCAATTCTACTCATAACTTAGTTTTCCTTACCAAATATAGGCAAGTACTTCACCTCCTAGATTATTCTCTCTAGCTTTTTTATCAGTCATGATACCTTTTGAAGTAGAGATAATAGCGATTCCTAAACCATTTAGCACTTTTGGAAGTTCATCATGTTTAACATATACTCTAAGTCCAGGTTTACTAATTCTTTTAAGACCAATAATAACTCTTTCTTTTTTATTATCGCCATATTTAAGTGTTAATGTAAGCATTTTATTATCATTATTTTCAGTAAAATCACTAATATATCCTTCTTCTTTTAAGATAGAAGCCATAGCTTTAGTCATTTTTGTACTTATTACATCAACTGTATTATATTTCATTTGATTTGCATTACGAATTCTTGTAAGCATATCTGCAATAACATCATTTACAAACATTTCCGATCTTCCTTTCTACCAACTTGATTTTTTTACGCCTGGGATTTTACCTTCATTTGCAAGTGTTCTAAAGCAAATACGGCATAATCCGAATTTACGTAAAACTCCATGAGGTCTTCCACATCTTGAGCAACGAGTATATGCTCTAACCTTAAATTTTGGAGTTCTTGAATTTTTAACTTTTAAACTTGTTTTAGCCATAATATTCGCGCCTACTTTCTAAATGGAATTCCAAAGCCTTTTAATAATTCAAGGGCTTCTTCATTTGTTTTTGCAGTTGTTACAAAAACAATATCCATACCTCTTAATTTTACAACATTATCATATTCAATTTCTGGGAAAATTAATTGATCTTTAATACCTAAAGTATAATTACCCTTCCCATCAAATGCTTTAGGAGAAACTCCTCTAAAGTCTCTTACACGAGGAAGAGCAACACTAATTAACTTTTCCATAAATATATACATATTTTCACCACGTAATGTTACTTTAGTCCCAATAGTTTGTCCTTCTCTTAATTTGAAACCAGCAATAGATTTTTTAGCCTTAGTTACTACTGGATGTTGTCCAGTAATTGTTTCTAAATCCTTTACTGCAGCTTCAATCATTTTTTCATCATGAGATCCATCACCAACACCAATATTTACAACAATTTTTTCAAGTTTAGGAATTTCCATAACTGAAGAATAATTGAATTTTTTCATTAGTTCCGGTTTAATTTCTTTATTATATAATTCTTTTAAACTATTCATTAGCTTCACCTACTTTTTTTGTAGTTTTTTTTGGTTTAGTTGTTTCTTTTACTGTTTTTTTAGATTCTTTCTTTTTAGTAGTTTCTTCAACTACTTTAACATTAGATACATGAATAGGATTTTCAACTTCTACTATAGAACCATTTTCATTAGTTCTATTAGGTTTCACATGTTTCTTAACAATATTAATACCTTCTACAACTACACGGTCTTTTTTCTTTAGAGTAACAATTACTCTACCTTCCTTACCCTTATCTTTACCAGTAAGTACTTTTACTTTATCTCCAACTTTTACTTTCATATATCCTCCTATAAAACCTCAGGAGCAAGTGATACGATCTTAGTAAATTCCTTATCACGTAATTCTCTTGCAACTGGTCCTAAAACACGAGTTCCGATAGGTGATTTATCATCTTTAATTAAAACGCATGCATTATCATTAAATTTGATATAACTTCCATCGTTTCTTCTTAGTCCTTCAACACTTCTAACAATAACAGCTTTAACAACTTTACCTTCTTTAACGTTTCCATTTGGAATAGCTTTTTTAACAGTTCCAACTACAACGTCTCCAATATTTCCATATTTAACTTTGCTGCCACCAAGTACTCTAATTACCATAAGCTCACGAGCACCAGAATTGTCAGCAACCTTTAATTTTGATTGTTGCATTACCATAATTCTAATCCTCCTTATAAAACTACAGCTTCTTTGATTACTTCAACTAATTCAAATCTCTTAGTTTTAGATAATGGTCTAGTTGATACTAATCTAACTGTGTCTCCTACTTTTGCAATATTTTTTTCATCATGAGCAGCATACTTTTTAGAGTATTTTACTCTTTTCTTATATAATGGGTGATTACGGTATGTTTCTACTAAAACAGTAATTGTTTTATCGTTTGCACAAGAAACAACTTTACCAATTAATTCAGATTTTTTAGTTTCCATTACTTTTCACTCCCATCTAATTCATTTAAAACAGTCTTAATTCTAGCTACATCTTTTCTTAAAGCGTTAATTTTATGAGGTTTATCAAGATTACCAGTAGATTGTTTCATTCTTAAATCAAATAATTCTTTTTTAATATCTATTAACTTTTTATTAAGTTCTTCTTTAGACATTTTACGAATTTCACTAGTTTTCACAATTATGCCTCCTCTTTCTTAACAAATTTTGTTTTAACGCAAAGTTTGTGAGAAGCTAGTCTTAATGCTTCACGAGCTATTTCTTCAGAAACGCCACCAATTTCAAACATTATTTTTCCTTCTTTGACAACTGCAACCCATTCTTTTACAGAACCTTTTCCTGTACCTTGACGAGTTTCTAAAGGTTTTTGAGTTCTTGCAAGTTGTGGGAAAATGTTAATCCAAACTTTACCACCACGTTTCATATAACGTGTCATAGCGATACGAGCTGCTTCTATTTGTCTAGCACTTACATATCCGCCTTCTTTAGCCATTAATCCAAATTCACCAAAATGTAATTCAGTATTTCCTTTTGAATGGCCTTCATAACTAACTCTTTGAGGTTTATTATATTTAACCCTTTTAGGCATTAACATTATGATCGCCTCCTACACTTTTCTTAGTAGGAAGAATTTCTCCCTTATAAATCCAAACTTTAACTCCAATTTTACCATATGTAGTAGGAGCTGTTGCTGTTGCATAATCAATGTCTGCTCTAATTGTATGTAGTGGAACAGTACCCTCAGTATATCCTTCAGTACGTGCCATTTCTGCGCCACCTAAACGGCCAGATACAGCAGTTTTAACTCCAACTGCTCCAGCTTTCATAACATCTTTAATAGCTTTCTTTTGAACAGTACGGAAGTTTGCTCTATTTTCAATTTGTTTAGCAATTTGATCAGCAACAATTTGAGCGTTAAGATTAGGATTTTTAACTTCAACAATTGTTACATAAACATCTTCGCCTACTAATTTTTTAATTTTCTTTCTTAATTTTTCAATATCTTCTCCACCACGGCCAATTACAACACCTGGTTTAGCAGTATTAATTTTAATTTCAGCACGTTTGCTAGTTCTTTCAATAATTACTTCACTAACAGCAGCATCTTTTAATTCTTCTTTTAAGAAATCTCTGATTTTTAAATCATTATTTAAGAATTTAGCATAATCTTTTTTAGCATACCATTTTGATTGCCAATCTTTATTTACACCAAGTCTTAATCCATTAGGATTTACTTTTTGTCCCATAAATTATGCCTCCTTCTTTCCGTCACTAACTTTTACAGTTATATGACTTGTTCTTTTATCTCTTCTGTCTACTTTAGTACGAGAACCAAATTTAACTCTCTTAAGAACTGGTCCTGGGTTAATAAAGCATTCAGATACAAATAAATCTTCTTCTTTTAAATTTAGATTATTAACTGCATTAGCAGTAGCAGAATCTAAAACTTTAATTATTAATCTACTTGATTTTGTATTAGTATTTTTTAAAATTGCTCTAGCGTCACTAACTTTTTTACCTCTGATTAAATCAAGAGTCATTCTTGCTTTACGAGGAGCAACGATAGCCATTTTATGTATTGCGTAAGCTTCCATTTAACCTCCTACTTATTTCCGGCATGGCCTGTAAATTTACGAGTAAGTGCAAATTCACCTAATTTGTGACCAACCATTTCTTCAGTTATATAAACTGGTATAAATTCACGTCCATTATGTACAGCAATTGTATGTCCAACAAAGTCTGGGAAGATAGTTGAACGACGAGACCAAGTTTTAACAACTTCTTTTTTATTATCTTCATTTAATTTTTTAATTTTTTTCATTAAACTTTCGGCTACATAAGGGCCTTTTTTAATACTTCTTGCCATAAACTCTCCTCCTATTTCTTCTTACGACTAACAATTAACTTGCTAGAAGCTTTCTTTGGTTTACGTGTTTTATATCCAAGTGCTGGTTTACCCCATGGAGTAACAGGACCTTTCTTTCTACCAATTGGAGCACGTCCTTCACCACCACCATGTGGATGGTCATTAGGGTTCATAACAGAACCACGGTTAGTAGGTCTTACACCCATATGTCTTTTACGTCCAGCTTTTCCTAAATTTACTAATTCATAATCTTCATTACCAACTACACCAATAGTAGCTAAACATTCCCCTAGAACTTTTCTAGTTTCACCTGATTGTAAACGAAGTAAAACATATTTACCCTCTCTACCTAAGATTTGAGCAGAAGCTCCAGCACTACGTGCCATTTCTGCACCCTTACCAGGTTTAAGTTCGATATTATGAACAACTGTACCTACCGGGATATTTTTAAGTGGTAAAGCATTACCAACTTTAATATCAACATTTTCACCAGATACAACAATTGTGCCAACTTTTAAATCCTTTGGAGCAATAATATATCTTTTTTCTCCGTCTTTATAAGTTAAAAGGGCAATATTTGCAGTTCTATTTGGATCATATTCAATAGTAGTTACTCTTGCTGGAATATCAAATTTATTTCTCTTATAATCGATAACACGATATTTTCTTTTAGCACCACCACCAATGTGTCTTACAGTCATACGACCTTGGTTATTTCTACCACCAGTTTTACTAATACTTACAAGTAAACTCTTTTCTGGAGTTGTACTAGTAATATCAGTATTAGTTAAACTACTCATTCCTCTACGACCATTAGTTGTTGGTTTATATTTTTTAATTCCCATAAGTACACCTACATTTCTATAGCACTACCATCACATAATGTAATGATAGCTTTCTTATAAGTTTTTCTTGTTCCAGTGTATCTTCCTACTCTTTTCTTTTTAGGTTTAGTATTAAGAGTATTTACACTTTTAACTTTAACTCCAAAAGTTTCTTCAATAGCTTGCTTAATTTGAATTTTATTAGCGCTTTTTGCTACCTTAAAAACATAAACATTATTTAGAGCTAAAGTACTTGTTTTTTCAGTTATAACTGGTGAATAAATAATATCAGATTTCATTATTTAAGCACCTCCTCAATATATTTCATTGCTTCTTCATCAACTACTACGTTATCAGCATTAACAATATCATAAACATTTAATTCATTAGATAAGATAACTAGTATGTTAGAAAGATTTCTAGATGCCATATATAACTTTTCAGCATCAGATGAACATATAAATAATGTTTTACCTTCTAACTTTAATGTATTAAGCATTTGTTTTAAATCTTTAGTTTTTAAACTATCTAGTTCTAATGATTCAACTACAAATAGCTTCTTTTCATTTGCTTTAATAGATAATGCACTTCTTAAAGCAAGAACTCTTTCTTTCTTATTCATTTTGAAAGTATAGCTTCTAGGACTTACTCCAAAAGCAACTCCGCCCCCTCTATAATGAGGTGCACGAATTGATCCTTGACGAGCATTACCTGTACCTTTTTGTTTATAAGGCTTTCTGCCGCCACCACTTACTTCAGCGCGAGTCTTTGTTTTATGAGTTCCTTGTCTTAAAGACGCTAATTGTAAATCTATAGCTTTCTTTAATACTATTTCATTTGGTTCTTTAATAAATACAGTTTCATTTAGTTTTAAATCTTTAACTTTTTCGCCATTTAGGTTAATAATATCAACTTTTCCCATTATTTACCTCCTAGTTTTCTTCTGTAGCTGAAGTATCTTCTGGTTTAACTTCTTCTTCAGCACTTACTAAATTTTCTTCGGCAACTGTTTCTTCACCAGCAACTTCTTCGGCTACTTCTGGTACTTCGGGTTCATAATTAACTAATTCAAATGTTCCCTTATTACCACCTTTAACAGCTTCTTTAATTAAAACTAATGAATTTTTAGCTCCAGGAATATTTCCACTTACTAAAATATAATTATCTACTGTATTTACATCAACAATTTGTAAATTTTGGATAGTTACTGTATCAACACCCATATGTCCTGATAGTACTTTTCCTTTTAAAACTCTCATCGGTCTCATAGTACCCATTGAACCCGGTCTTCTATGATATCTAGAACCATGAGTTTTAGGTCCTTCAGATTGATTATTTCTTACAATAACACCTGTAAAACCATGTCCTTTTGTAGTTCCGGTAACATCTACCTTTTCTCCTACTTCAAATATGTCTGCTTTAATTGTGCTTCCTAGTTCATAAACAGATGCATCTTGAACTTTGATTTCCTTTAAGAAGCGCTTAGGTGAGACACCAGCCTTTTTAGCATGTCCCATTTCTGCTTTAGTTGCACGTTTTTCTTTTTTATCAGTAATTCCTAATTGAATTGCTTCATAGCCATCAGTTTTAGTAGTTTTAACTTGCATTACAACATTTGGTTCAACACTTACAACTGTAACAGGAATGATTTTTCCATCTTTCGTAAATACTTCGGTCATCCCGATTTTACGTCCTAAGATTCCTTTCATCTTTTTACCTCCATCTAATTATTTGTTTTGATTTCGATGTCAACGCCACTTGGAATATCTAAGTGTGTTAAAGCATCCATTGTTTCCTTACTAGGATTTTTAATATCAATAAGTCTTTTATGTGTGCGCATTTCGAATTGTTCACGTGCATCTTTGTATTTATGTACAGCTCTTAAAACAGTTATTTTTTGAATTTCTGTTGGAAGAGGTACAGGTCCAGAGATTTCCCCGCCTGTTCTTTTAACAGTATCAACGATTTTTGCAGCAGCAACATCAAGTACTCTATGATCGTATGCTTTTAGTTTGATTCTTACTTTTGACATTTACATGTCCTCCTTTCGTTTACATCCAGTATAAACATAGCTCCGTAACGAATATACCTGATATTTAAGATTTGGTTTAACAACCTCTCCTAGTGTATCAGCAACCTCGCACATCTAAGCCAGTCAAACCAAGGTAAATTATACCATAAAATCGGATTTTTGCAAGCATTTTTACGGATTTTTTCCCTATTTAGGCACTTTGTTACTATTCATAGTCTAAATATTTTTAAAATTACAAAAAGAGCAATTTATAAAAATTAAAAAAATTTCGTGTACTATATCAGTTGGCTTTTTTATTTTACTCAATACATGCATATAAGAAAATAGTAATGAAAGTTTTAAAGCAAAATAACCAATTAGAATTAAATTTAAGTAAAAATTATGATTGTTTAGATAAAATAATTAAAAAGATTATAATATTTAAAATTGCTATTTTTATTTTATCTCAATTAATTCATCGCCAATATTTTCTTTAATATATTCTAATTTTTTTAATGAATCATTATTTTTTAGCAGTTCAATTTGTGTTTTTGCAATACTATTTAATTTTACCAACCTATCACTTTGATTAATATTCATTTTGATTAATTCTGCGTTTATGTTTTCTAAATTATTTAATATCACCAAATGTAGTAAGTCGGTATAATCTCTTATATTACCATTTTCTGCCAATTTTGGATTTTTATTTCGCCATTCTTTTGCAGTTATGCCAAATAAAGCAACGTTTAAAACATCTGCTTCTTCTGCATAAATTAACTTTTTTTGTTTTTCTGTAAGAGTAGGAACAATAATGCTTTTAATAGCATCAGTATGAACTATAAAACTTACTTTTGCTAAAACTCTGTTAGCGTGCCAATCTATTTTATTTTGATATGCTTCATTTTTCTTTAATCTTTAAAATTTCTGAATTAAGTATAATTTAAACTCGGGACTTAACCAACTTGCAAATTCAAATGCTATATCACTTCTATCATATGTTCCACCATTATTACCGGATTTGGAAATCATTCCTAATGCATTTGTTTCTCTAATCCATTTTTGAGGTGATATTTTAAATTTATTACTACCTGCCTCATTTTTAAACGTGTCGAATTCGACACCTTTGAAGTTTTCATTATTAATGCTTTCCCATAAACCTAAATAAGAAATAACATCTTTATTCCTCATCCAGTTTTGTATTGGATATCTTGGATCATCTTCATCGGCATATCTTGCTAAATCAGTTAGGGATATATATTCATTATCATCTATTCTTATCATGTTAATTACCTGGTCTTTTACTTTCATTTGTACTTTTTCATTATCTTTATTCATAATTCACTTCCTTTCTATAATTGAATAATTCTTTCTTAATAGGCTATTATATCATTTTAAACAATAAAAATAATACAAAAAAACATCTATTTACATATTAGATGTCTTTCCTTATATATTATATTATTTTACTACGATGCTTACTATGCGTTTTGGAATCACAATAAATTTAATTATTTCTTGATCTTTAGTGTATTTTTGAATATTTTCTTCATTTAAAGCAAGATTTTTGATTTCTTCATCGCTCATATCATCAGTAACTTTAATACTTGCACGTAGTTTTCCATTTACCTGCACCCCAATAGTATAACTATCATCAACAGTCTTATCTTCATCATAAGTTGGCCACGCTCTTGTCGCAAGCATTTCTCCTAAATTTAAACTTTGATTTAACTCTTCAGTAATATGAGGCGCAATAGGATTTAATAACTGTAATAATGCTAAATAATCTCTACTAGTAATACTTTCTTCCTTTTCATAATTATTAAGTAATATCATTAAAGAAGAAACAGCCGTATTATAATTCATAGTTAATAAATCATTAGTAACTTTCTTTATAGTCTTATGAATTAATACCTCTAAGTTCTTAGAATACTCATCTTTAACAACTACTTTTTCCTTTAACCTAACAACTTTATCTAAGAATTTTTTACAACCCTTTAATCCATTTTCACTCCATACCGCATCTTTAGAATAATCCCCAATAAACATTTCATAAGTTCTTAAAGCATCTGCCCCATAATTATTTACCATATCATCTGGGTTTACCACATTACCTTTACTCTTACTCATTTTTTCATTGCCTTCGCCCAAAATCATACCATGCGCTACACGTTTTTTAAATGGTTCTTTATAAGGAACTATTCCCTGATCATACAAAAATTGATTCCAGAATCTAGCATATAACAAATGTCTAGTCGCATGCTCCATACCACCATTATAATAATCAACTTGTCCCCAATATTTCATCGCATCCATTGATGCTAATTCCTTATTATTATTAGAGTCCATATATCTTATCCAGTACCATGAAGAACCCGCCCAGTTAGGCATTGTATCAGTTTCTCTTTTAGCATCAGACCCGCAGCATGGACATTTAACATTTACCCACTCTTCAACAGTTGAAAGTGGACTTTCCCCATTATCAGTTGGTTCATAACTATCAACATCAGGTAAAATTACTGGTAACTCCTCTTCCGGAACCGGAACCCATCCACACTTAGGACAATTTATCATTGGAATAGGTTCTCCCCAGAATCTTTGGCGAGAGAAAATCCAATCCTGTAAACGATAATTAGTAGTTTTCTTTCCTATCTTATTATCCTCTAAAAACTTAAGCATTTTACTAATCGCACTATCTTTATCTAAATTATTTAAAAATTCTGAATTTATATGAGTGCCATCACCAGTATATGCTTCCTTAGATATATCCCCGCCATCAATAACCGGAATAATATCTATATTAAACTTTTTAGCAAACTCATAATCTCTTTGATCATGAGCAGGCACCGCCATAATTGCCCCTGTACCATAATTTGCTAAAACATAATCTGAAACATAAATAGGTATCTCTCTTCCATTTACCGGATTTATTGCTACTAAACCATCTAATTTAACCCCTGTCTTTTCCCTAGAAGCATCTGTTCTTTCAATTTCTGATTTTTGTTTAGCAGCATCTTGATAAGCCTTTAACTCATTAATATTTTTTATTTTATCTTCATACTTACTTAAAAATCTATGTTCAGGACTCATAACCATAAAAGTTACTCCGAATAAAGTATCGCATCTAGTAGTAAAAACTTTTAACTCATCTTCAGCATCCTTTAACTTAAAATTAACTTCTGCCCCAATGCTTTTACCAATCCAGTTAATTTGAGCAGTCTTAATTTTGTCCATAAAATCAGTATCATTAAGTCCTTCAATTAAACTATCAGCATAAGCAGTCATTTTTAGCATCCATTGATTTTTAAGTTTCTTAGTTGTTGGAGTACCACATCTTTCACAAACACCACCTGCTGCATCCTCATTAGATAATCCCGTTTTACAATTTGGACACCAATTAATTTCCTTTTCTGCTTTATAAGCCATACCCGCTTTAAAAAATTGTAAAAATTGCCACTGAGTCCACTTATAATATTCTGGATCAGTCGTATTTACCTCTCTTGACCAATCAAATGATATACCTAATGATTTAATTTGCTCTTTAAATACTTCAATGCATTCTTTAACCATGTTAGCTGGATATACATGATTTTTTATCGCATACTGCTCCGCCGGTGCCCCAAAAGCATCCCACCCAATCGGATATAACACATTATAACCTTGTGCTCTTTTAACTCTAGCCATCGCATCTAATGCCGTATAAGAACGTACATGACCTACATGAAGACCAGCACCAGATGGATAAGGAAACTCAACTAATATATAATATTTTTCCCTATCCCCTCCATTTTTAGCCTCAAAACACTTTTCATCTTCCCAAATTTTTTGCCACTTTTTCTCTATTTCATTAAAATTCATAATTACTTTCCATCCTTCCTATATTTCTTTTCTAAAACTTTACCTAACAGTGTATAAAAAATAATAATCAACCCCATCAGCATGACAAAACCAATTGCCATTTGCCATATATATTTTAAATCAAACATCGTACATACTGTCCCTGTAATAGATATAATAAAAGTATTAATTAAATAAATAACAATATTTACACCCTTATAATTAATCTTATCTCTATCTATCTTAAACTTAGCACATAATAAATCATACTCTTTAATACTACCAAGACTCTTTTTAAATAACTTAATAAAATAAATTACTAAATATACCAAAAATATAAAAATAAAACTAAGTAAAAACACAAATAAATCTTCCATCTAAATCCTCCTTAAAATAAAAAACACGATCTTTCAAAGGACGAAAAACCGTGGTACCACCTTAATTAAACTCTAAAGTTATAAAGGACTTCTCCTAACACATCCCAAAGCAAGTTCAAAATAATCTTTTATTAGTTTCCATCAACCACTAACTTTCTTCAAAAAGAAATATTTTTACTACTCTTCTTTCATCTGCTTAATACGTATTATAAATTATTTAAAAAGAACAATCAAGTACCTAAGAAGAACTTTTAGCAGTAGTTTTTACAATAATAGTTCCAGTTAATGTTTTATTTTCAGCCCCATCACTTTCATCAACCTCTTCAGCCAGCCAAAGTCTTAAATAATATGTTTTAGAAGCACCAACTGCAAAATAATCCTCAGTAAGCTTATACGCAGTTCCTCCATTTTTAGCATCAACAGTAGTTAAATTAGATAAATAACTAAGTGTCCCCGAACTACTTGTAGTTCCAAAATAAGTTTTAACAAAAGAAGAAGAAAGTGTAGAAGAACTAGTCTTTTCAAAAGCAATAACAGCTGATAAAGGCGCCCCGCAATTATTAGTCAAAGTAAAAGAATATGGAGTTTTTGCCTTACCAGTCGCATCACTTACCGGATAAGTATACTTTAAATTAATCGCACTTGACTGATTAGAAAAAGTTAAATTAATACAAGACACAGTCGTTATCGTATTAGTTCCGGTTTGAGATGTAGTTGTTGTAAATATCGCATAAGTTGCACCTGCAAAAGAAACTATCAAAACCCCGATAATAACAATATATAAAAATGTTCTATTTCTAATAAAATTTTTCAACCTTAAGTCACCTACCATAACAATATTATTAAAATACTTACAAACTAATACTATCAAAAAAAAGAACCCATAACAAGTTCTTTTACCATTTATTAATAATTTATACAATAAATTAACACTCTATATTAAAACCATACTCTTCTATTTCATCTTTTATTGTTCTACTTTCAATAGTCTTTGGAGTTCCAAACTTCCCATCTCTATACTCTACTTCCTGTTTAAGATAAACTATATAATCAAGTGGTTTATAAGTACAAATATCAAAATCTTCATATACCGTATCGCTAAGGTAACCATCTATCACAGTAAAAGATACAATTGTTAAAATATTATCAGAAAATGACATTTCTACATTATCTACCCACACATTATCAGGGTGATCAAAAATTACAGGTAAACCATTTAAATCATACAATGTATCAGAAAAATCAGCATCGCCGTCATCAATAATAATATATTTATTATCTATAATCCCTTTAACCCGTACATTTATAACATTATTAATATGCTTCCCATTAATATAATAATCCTGATTTCTACCTAACTTCTTTTCAATTTTAAAACCACTTTCTTCATAATAAATGCAGTTAATATCAGTATCTGACTTACAAGTTACCTCTTCACTTACATTAACATCATCTTTACTAGATAAATCCTTCTTACTTAACTTATATGTTAAAAAACCAACTACCCCACATAATAATAAAATTACACAAACTAATAATATAATAACCTTTTTATTTTTATCCATTTTTCTTTCTCCTATAACTCTGCTAAATATTCTAATAACCTCATAAACATATTAACATACTTACCATGTAAACCTTTTCTTCTTAACTTACGTATCTCAATACGCTTACGCTTAATTTCCTTATCACTAAATAATATATCACTAACAGTTTCTTTTAAACTAGTATTTATTTGTAAATCACTTAAGATCGAATCAATATCCTCATTAATAATTCTCTCTGCCGCTATTTCAATATCTTTACCCTTACAATTTAAAGATACCTGTTTAGAAGGACTTACATCCTTTATTTCTACTACAAAATCATTTCCATCTATATACGATTTAAAAGAACTTATTTTATCTTCCCCAATATATAAAATAACATCTTCTGGCTTTCTAGTATTTCTAAACCTAATTTTATAATCTCTTAAACTTGGTACTATCTCTGTTTTACCCTCAACTGGCCTTATAATAACCGTAAAATTATTACTTTGATAATTATAATCAATATCAGTAATTAAATAATAACCTTCTTCATACATAGAACTAATACCATCATCTTCATACAATTTATAAGTATTACTCTTGCCAGGAAAGATAACTATTTCCATCTTCTTAGGTGCATCAGTATCATTAATATTATCCTCATCTAATATAGCCTTAGGAATAATAGTACCCCTCTTAGCAAACACTGGATAATCTTCATCCTTATAAAAAGTTACATAACGCTTACCCCCAATAAACTTCTTACCCGTTTTAAAATCATACCAAATACCATCAGGTAAAAATATTCTTTGTACTGTACGATTCATTAATATATCTTTCTTAGTCGTAATAGGCGCTATAAATAACTCTGTTCCAAAATAATACTCATTTTTATACATAGGTTCATCATATATTTCTGGATACTTATAATAAATTGGCTGTACTAAAGGAAGTCCTGTCTTATGATATTTATAACTCTCTGTATAAATATAAGGAATTAACTCATGTCTAAGATGTAAATATTCTTTGACTACTGAAAATGTTTTAACATCCCAAAGCCAAGGCTCTCTTTTATAATAATGAGATGCATCAGAAGATAATCTTAAAATAGGCGAATAAACTCCAAACTCTATAAATCTCATATATAACTCAGGATCTTCAATACCCTCTTTATAACCACCAATATCATGACTCCAAAAACTAATACCCATATTAGAACTCTTAGAATTAAACTCTGGAAGTAAATCTAAATTTTCCCATCCTACAATAGTTCTACCACTATATAATATTGGATACTTATGAGACGCTACTAAACCATTACGACTTAAAATAATACCACGCTTTTCCCTAAACTTTTTATAATCATTAAAATGATAATAATTTAACGCTCTTAAAGTATATAAATCTTTAATATTATCATAATCTATCCAAAAAAAGTCTGTACCTATATCATACAATGGATTAATTAATTCACTAAAATAAGTATTTATAGTATTCTTATCAAACACATTAAAAGGTATTACTCCTTCTTTAGAATAATTAATCTTTTCTTTAAATCTTTTATACGCTATTTCATCTGGATAAATACCATCAACTGGATTTATCGAAAGACCTACTCTAATCTTTTTACTATGTAAATTACTAATTAACTCCCTAGGATTTTCAATTAACTTATAATTAAAAGTAAACCCAGAATCAGTATTTTTATTTTGAATATGCCAATAACTTCCAAATAAGAAAACAGATAAAGGAATATCATCTTTATTAAAATTCCAAACTAAATTTTCAATAGATAACGTACTATAAGATATATTTTTATGCCACCAATTTCCTAAAGCATAACGAGGAATTAAAGCTGGCTTACCAGTTAACTTAAAATAATCTCTTAAACAAAAACCAAAATCCTTACGATACATAAACAAATAAGTATCAATTCTAGCATCACTTCTCTTACCAAAAGAACCATCTTGATTAAATAATAATGACTTACTATCATCAATAGAAACAAAACCATCAGTAGAATATAAACCATTTAAATACTTAGCATGGCCAAGTTCATTATCTAAAGAATATGTAGTACCCTTAAAGTTTCTTGCTTCTGCTGCCCCAAAAAACCAGAATTTATCAGTATTATTTAAAGTTACTTTTAAATTTTGATCAGGAGCAAGTTTAGAACCATAAAAAGGTTTATTCTTTTCATATTCTAATTTAAAATACTTAGTAGTTATTATTAAAAATCTATCATCTTCTTTTTTATTAAATCTAGGTACAGTAAACGCTCTAAAAGAAGCTAGCTCAGTAGGTCTATCCTCAAACTGCCCACTAGGTGAAAATTCAAATCGAATTAAAACTTCACTTAATATAGTAATGCGATAATTCTTACCTATAAACATTGCATCTTTATTAGAAGCTGCTAAATTATAATTAGGATAATAAAAATGTTCTTGTAAACTAGCCATATATAAACCCTTTCTATCATCTATATAATAGCATATATTTTAATATATGACTAGTTTAAAATAAAAAAAATAATATCGGATTATTCCGATACTATCTATTATAGAACTCAACAATTAATGATTCATTAATATCTGCATTTAATTCACTTCTTTCAGGAAGTCTTACATAAGTTCCTGACATTTTCTTAGCATCAAATTCAACATATGCAGGTCTATTTAAAGTATTTTCTAAAGCAGCCTTCATTGCTGGATGATTAAGTGATTTTTCTTTTACAGAAATAGTACTACCAGGTTTAACAGTATATGAAGGAATATTAACACATTCTCCATTAACTAAAATATGCCCATGGTTTACTAATTGTCTAGCACCTCTTCTAGTATTTGCTAAGCCCATACGATAAACAACATTATCTAATCTACTTTCAAGAAGTTTAAGTAAATTTTCACCAGCAATACCCTTCATTTTAGAAGCTCTTTCAAATGTTCTATGGAATTGTTTTTCAGTTAAACCATACATAAATCTAACCTTTTGTTTTTCTTCTAACTGAATACCATATTCACTTAATTTCTTTCTTCTACTAGTTCCATGAATACCTGGAGCATAAGGTTTCTTTGCTAACTCTTTACCATTTTCTAAAATAGAAAAATTTAATCTACGAGCTTTTTTATACATAGGTCCAGTATATTTTGCCATAAAGTTTTCTCCTTTCCTTTGTAATAGAAAGAATATCTAATACTATTAAGAGTGTTTATTATCTTTTTCCCTTAGGCAGATAAGTTACTAAAGTTATTTCAAATAAACACCTAAATTAATAATATCTAGAAATCTGCCTAAATACGTGAGTATTATATATTAAATATATGTGTTTTGTCAAATAAATTTCTTTACTATAAAATATCTTTATGTTAATATAAGCATTAATATTTATTTAAGGGGGATTATTATGGTAAATATTAAACTATTAGATAAAATCTGTAAAACTGAAATAGAACTATTTAACTTATATAAAAAACTAATAACTGAAAATAATAAAAGAAAAGAAATAATAACTAAAATAAAAAGTCTTATCTCTAAAGAAGAAGAACTATTTACTCCCTTTAGAGCTAACCCTACACTTGCTAAAGATGCCTTTATATACTTAAAAAATAACGCTAAAATAAATGTAGATGATGAAATAAGTGTTCTTTTTAGCAAAGAAGAAGAAGCCTATATAATTAAAAGAATACTTTATATCTTAGAATTCTTATACTTACTAGATAAATCTTACTTTAAAGCCTGGGTAGACCCTAACTATGTTAATCTATTATCTAGTACTGACTATGAAAACGCTATTAACTACTTATCAAGAGAAATACCTTACTTAGAACTATCATTTTATAAAAGTCTATATAATTTAATGGGTATATATCAAAATAAAGAAGATATTAATAATAGACTACTACTATCATACTTAAATCCTGCACTAGAAAGTGAGCTATTAGAAAATGATTTTAAAGACTTACCACTTACTTTAAAAGACGATATTAATATAAATAATCACGTTCCAAAAGATATTAAACAATTATTTTTTAATCAATACTTTGGAAATAAAATAGACAATATATTTGACTATATGATTAATAATGATGAAGTAAGTATTAATGCTATACTATATTTTAAAACAGCCTTATTATATTTAGATGCACTATCACTAAGAGATACTAAAGATGCAATACCATTTATATTTGAAGGAAATGATATCTTAATAGATGATTTACTAGAAACTATCGAAGATAATTCAAATGAAAGAAAAAGATTAAATACAGATTATAAATTAAACTTATCAAACTTAAAAGAATATAACTTATGTAATGAAGATATAGAAATATATGAAGAAATACTAAAAATAACCAAAGAAATATTTAAAATATATCAGCAATTAGAAACTTTAGAAAAACAAGGATTAAAAAATACTAATAAATATCAAGAATTAATAAATAAATTAAAAGAACTACTAGAAGAAGAAAATTCATACTATGAATACTTTAGATGTAATAAAGAAATATCTTACTATCTAGCAATATTCTTACAAGATAACAGTGATTATACATCAGAAACATCATTTACTACTATTATTGACTATGATGATGAAGATGCTTTTATAGAATATAGAATTATAAATAAACTATTTAATATATCCTATGAAGATGAAACTATCTTCTATGAAACATTATTTAATAAAACTATTAATGCTGCTAAAAAAGATAAATTATCACAAACTAGTATTAGAGATATCATAGTTAGTCATGATGAAAATGTAAACATATGGATAATTAAATTCTTAAGCGAAGAACATAATGAAGATATAGACACTATAAATATCCAATACTTACTATCATTTATGTCTATAACCCTAGAAAATAAAATGATTAAAGAAAGTTTTAAATGGAAAAGCATTAAAAATAACTTTTCCGAAAGTGAATCCATTACCTTAAAACCAAATGAAACTACCAAAAACACTGATAACCTATTTGGAGAAAACATCATACTATGTGCTGTAGAAGAATTAATGAACTATATAGACTTAGATGATTTAAGAAATAAACGCGACATTGCCATACTACTTGCTGTATTAAAAACTGGTTTATTATATGTACCTTTAGATAAATTAGAAAATATAAAACTAGAAGTATATAAACTATTATCATCATATGATATAGAAGAAGATGATTATACTATAGATGAATTAAAAGAAACTATATTAGAAACATTAGATAATTCATATGCAAACTATATTAAAATGAATAAAGATACTAATCAAAAAAATAAAACTATCTAAGAAACAAAATGTACTTGAAAAAGCACATAAATTATGTTAGTATAACCACTTGCATAAAAAAGGGGGCTTACCATTATGAGTTTAGAAGTAGCACAAACATTAGAAAACATAACTGAAATATCTTTTAAAATTATTGATATTTATAAAAAATTAATCGAATTAGAAAAAACTAAAGACACAGATTTTAATTATCATAATAAAAAGAAAACTCTATTAGAACAATTAAGTTATTATAAATCTTTAGAAGATGATGAATATAATTTTTTTAAAGGAAGAACATATGAACTAATAGAAGCTATAATGC